>JAUVJT010000005.1 GCA_030592225.1 Candidatus Stahliibacteriota bacterium
AGACAAAGCCTGTAGCGAAACGCCTTGCCTGCAACCGGATAGGGGGAAGCAGCCTCAAGATTATACCAGGGACTCCAATCCCCTCCCCAGGGATAAGGACTTGCGCTGGCCCATATCTGGACTTCCGCCCCCTCAGGCGAACCGTCGCCTTGCCAGGTTGTGTACGCATCGAGCTGGAATCCTTCCAGAACGGCCACCGAGTCGTCTGAAGTAACTGCGGTTATAATCCCTGAGGTGTAAAAAGCCTCGTCCCTTTTTGTGGCGGGATTACCCAGATCTTTTGTCACCCCGGCATCAACACCTCCTCCCGGTTCAAGAAAAGCCTCATTCCAGAATCTGCCTTTCCGGTAGAAAATTTTGAGCAGTACCATGGTAACCAACGACCTGCCCAGAACTATATCGCACCTGCCGTCGTTGTCGAAGTCAGCCAGCATGGCGCAGGACGTAAATCGCATGGGAATCACCTGAGGTTGCTTGAACCCTGCGTTTGATCCGTAATAAAGCAGGGACTCCGAACCGGCAAAGCATATATCCAGCCAGCCGTCGTTGTTGACGTCCGCTACGCTGGCTCCCCAGGCTCCGGTTGTCCGGAGGGAATCTAACTTGAAAGAGCGCCGGCCTTCCCCGTAGTGGATAAAGGAGTAATCGTACGGCGCCCACGAAGGAGGAGGCTTGGATGAATGGTTGGGGATCACGATATCAAGGAATCCGTCTTTGTCTAAATCGCCTGCGGAGATATCATCCCCAGGCCCCACGCTTGCCAGTTCGGTATAACGCCCGGCGCTGAACCCGTTCCGGCCGCCCCAGTATATCAAGGACGGACGGCGAGTGGTATCATTATTAGCGTAATAGACTGTCCATAGGATGTCGGCATAACCGTCAGCGTCAAAATCCGCCACCAGGTTCCCGTGTGCTCGTCCGGTGGGCAGAGAGTCGGTTCTGCGCGCATCGAAACCCTGCCCGCCGCCCCAGTATATCCTTGAGTATCCATTTATACCCGCAGACCAGTTGCTCCACACCAAATCGAGCCATCCGTCTTCATTAAGATCGGCTACAGACACCGACCCGTGGTTGGCCCGCGCCTTAAAGGAGTCCCGGGGCGCTGTAGCATACCCCTTTTCTGAACCGTAAACGACGTATGAATAAGGATAGGTGCTGTTGGCAACCACGATGTCGGTCCAGCCGTCGCGATTAAAGTCCGCCAGCGCCGCGCACTCCGCACCGTGTGTAGAAAAAGAGTCGCAACGTGCGCGCCTGAACCCGTCTTTCCCGCCCCAGAATACGTAGGAGTAGGTGTCATGTACCTGTTTGCCGAAGTGCAACTCAAACTCATTGATCACGACCAGATCGAGATAGCCGTCATCGTTCAAATCCCAATCGTTCCCGATGGTACGGAGTTCTGCCTCCGGGCCAATATACAGACAAACGCCGTACCCCTCCTCGAATGAACCGCCGAAGAAATCCCCGGCGGTAATGCCTTGATGAGCACCTGCCAGCAGTAGCGCAAGCAAACCCTGTATCAATAAACGTTCCACCACGCATCCTAAGAGGAACTGGCTGGAATGTCAAGCCCTTCCGCTGTCTTTTGGCGCTGCGCGGCAAGAATAAGTGAGGGTTTGCGCAGGAAGTTTTTGTTTTCTGTAACTGTTTTGATTCTGTATTACGGGGTTACGGGGTTACGGGTTGGGTGTTGCGGGTTACGGGTTAGGTGTTACGGGCGGGTTGACAAATCAGCCCGTTCGGGTAAGCTTTCGGAAAATCTAATCCCTTGACAAGAGAGGAGCGCAATGGCTGTTGTTTTTACCGGTAAAGACTTGAAGATTGAGGACGTGGAGCGTATTGCCTGCAGGTTTGAGAAAATTGAGGTAGGGCCCGAGGCGTGGGAGCGCATCAAAAAATGCCGGGCCATGTGCGAGGAGAAAATTGCCGCCCGTGAGGTTATGTACGGGGTCACCACCGGCATCGGCGACTTCAGCGAGGTGGTGTTGACGCCCGAGCAGACCCAACAGTTCCAGCGTTATTTTATCTACTCCCATTCGGCAGGCATCGGTGAACCCATGCGCGAAGAGGTGGTGCGCGCAGCGATTGCAACTCGCATCAACGTGCTGTGCAACGGATTATCAGGATGCAGACCGGTTGTCGTGGAAACCCTGGCTGCCATGCTGAATGCAGGCGTGCATCCGGTGGTGTGCAAGTACGGGTCGGTGGGCGCGTGCGGAGACCTTGCACCAATGGCTCAGATGGCGCTCGTGCCCATGGGCGAGGGTGAAGCATTCTACAAGGGGGAAAGGCTTCCCGGAGCCCAGGCGATGAAGCGCGCCGGCATCCCCATCATCAAATACGAGGCAAGGGACGGGCTGGCCATACTCAACGGCTCCAACGTCATTAACGGCCTGGGCTGCATCATACTGTCCGAGGCGATGCGCTGGCTGAAGATGCACGATATTGCCTGCGCCATGACCATGGAAGCCTTAAACGTCAACACCAAGTGCCTGGATGAGCGGCTGCACAAGGCCAGGGGCTATCCCGGAGCCGTTACCGTTGCAGCAAATCTGCGCAAGATTGTGGATGGCTCCAAACTTCTGGAACGTCCCGGCAAGCGGGTGCAGGATGCCTACAGCCTGCGCTCCGCCCCGCAGGTGGCAGGCGCGGCGCGGGATAGCTGGGAATATTCACGCAAGATGTTTGAGATCGAACTCAACGGCGTGGGCGACAACCCGCTGTTCTTCCCCGACGACAATGAGGTACTCACCGGGGCCAACTTCCAGGGTACCCCCCTGGCGTTCGCGCTAGAGGCTTTGGGATTAGCCGTGTCTACGGTGTGCGTGCTCAGTGAGCGGCGTCTGAACCGGTTGATGAATCCGGTGCTCTCAGCGGGTCTGCCCGCTTTCCTGACCAAGGGCGGCGGCATGTTCACCGGCCTGATGATTTCCCAGTACACCGCGTGTCAGTTGGTCAATGAGCAGCGGGTTTTGTCCCACCCTGCGGCTAACGGCTCCATTCCTGCGGCGGCAGACCAGGAGGACTTTGTGTCCATGGGCATGACCTCAGCCATCAAGACGCGCAAGAGTCTCAATCATGCCTACGGCGTGCTGGGCATCGAGCTTATCGCCGCGGCCCAGGCGTTCGACTTCCGCGACGCCGAGCCGGGATCTGCATCCAAGGCCGCACATGACGTTATTCGCAAGCACGTAGCACATCTGGACGAGGACCGTCCCCTGCACAACGACAACAACGCCATGGTTGAGGTCGTGCGCTCAGGCGAGATTCTCGATGCCGTGGAAAAGGTGGTTGGTTCGCTGGATTGAACCGCAGATAAGAACTTCTTGCAGTCCTCTTCTTTCGGTACACGAATTTAATAAAGAGGCCCGCGAACGCGGGCCTTACAATTTTTTACTCTTTCTCTCCGGAGGATAAACCAGTGGTGAGGGAAGAGCATCTGCTATAGCTTCAATCACACCCTCTAAATTGTTCAGCACATCATTGTTCCAGAATCTCAAAACCCGAATCCCTTTCGCCTCAAGTATTCCAGTTCTCTTATGATCGTATTCCTCTTGTTCCAGTTCGGCGTGCCCACCTCCATCAAGTTCTACAGCAAGCCTGGCTTCGTAACAATAAAAATCCATAATGAATTTGCCAACAGGATATTGACGCCGGAACTTGGCTCCGAACAATTGTTTATCTCTAAGGCAAGACCACAGCTTTGCCTCAGTTGGTGTTTGAGATGCACGGAGATCTCGACATCTCTTGAGGATTTCTGGAGGTAGAGGATGCTTTCTCATTCATATTCCCCATTTCTCCCTCACCTCTAACTCCTGCCAGACGGTGGCACTTCGTCTCCCGGAGGGAGAGGAGAACAACATTACTCCCCTCTCCCTTTGGGAGAGGGGTAGGGGGTGAGGGAATTATTCCACTTTCACTATTTTCACTACCGTGCGTTCCCTGTCCCGTGCGAAGTAAGTGCCTTGCGGCAGGGCATTTATGCTTACCCTGTCGTCGGTAATCGCGCCCTCTATCACCCGGCCCGTTGCGTCCACCAATTCGGTTGCTCCGTACCGCGTAGGTTTATTTTCTATAATATTACACTTGAAGGGGTTGTCAACTTCTTATTCGTGAACGCAACCACTACCATATACGTCTAAAACCCTAATTACATCAATTAAGGAACACAAATTGTTGACAAAGGTTAGCTGAGGGAGTAAACTTGACGCTTATGCGAGAACGTCCCGACAAAAAAGGTCAAGGCCTGAGAGCGTTCAGGACACTGATTCCGTACATAAAGCCTCACGTGTCCAAGATCATAGGCGGGTCAGTTGCCTTGATATTGATTAATCTGTTGCAGCTTTGGCTGCCCCGGATGATTCGCGCCGCCATAGACCTCGCCGTGGCCAACAAGGACGCGGTGCAGAGCATCATGCGCACCCTTCTGCCCAACTTCATCCACGACGCCCTGGCTCCCACCATTGACAAATTAATGGTTGATGATAATGGGACAATATCGCTGATTTTTTGGATAGCTGTAGGAATGTTGGGTGCCGGGGTCTTCATCTCGGTGGGACGTTTCTTCTGGCGGCGCTGGCTTGCCGGAAGCGCTATAAGGGTGACGGCGGACCTGCGCAAAAACCTCCTGAAGCATCTGCAGACGCTTTCGTACTCGTTCTACAACAAACAGCAGGTGGGCGATTTGATGGCGCACGCCACCAATGACCTGAACGCAATCATGCGGGCGATGATGCCGGGGTTCGTAATCATCGTGGATATCGTCATTCTGGGGATACTTGCAATCGTCTACATGCTTACCCTGCGCTGGCCCCTTACCGGTATGCTTACGGTTTACGCCATTATACCGCTGGTGGTGATGTCGTTCTTCATCGGGTATTTCGGCAAGCTTCTGCACACGCGTTTCCGGGCGGTACGCGACAGCTTCTCGGCCATGACCGCAAGGGTCACCGAGAACCTTTCCGGCATCAGGGTGGTAAAGGCCTACGTGCAGGAGGAAGGCGAGACCGCAAGCTTTAAGGAAAAGAGCACCGACTACGTGCGCAAAAACATCTCGCTCATCAAGATATGGGGGTTGTTCTTCCCGGCGATCATGTTCCTTTCCAACCTCTCGCTTTTTTTGATAATGCTTCTGGGCGGCCGCATGGTGATTCTTACCCAGCTAACGGTTGGCGACTTTGTGGCGTTTCAGGCGTACCTTGGGATGCTCATCTGGCCCATGATTGCCATCGGCTGGGTAATCAACCTTCTGCAGAGCGGCGCTGCTTCGATGGGACGAATCAATGAGCTTTTGCATACCACCCCGGAGATCGCGGACGGCCCCGATACCCTGCCGCTTACCGAAATCGAAGGCAGCATAAGCTTTAAGAATTTAACCTTCCAGTACCCGGACACCGAACACCCAGCGCTTGCAGACATCAGCTTTGACCTGGGGCCGGGCAAGATACTGGGTATAATCGGCACGGTGGGTTCGGGCAAGTCCACGCTGGTATCACTGATTCCGAGACTATACGAGGCGCCCGAGGGAACCCTGACTGTGGACGGGCATACCATCAACAAGGTGCCTCTGAAAGTACTAAGGGAAGCTGTGGGAATAGTGCCGCAGGACACCTTTCTGTTTTCCCAGACCGTGGCCCAGAACATTGCGTTCGGCCTGAAAAGGGAGGTTGGCCAGGAAGAGATTGAGAAAGCGGCCAGAATCGCAGGGATACACGAGGAGATTTGCAAGTTCTCCGAAGGGTATGAGACCATGCTGGGTGAGCGAGGTGTAACAGTATCCGGCGGACAGAAGCAGCGCCTGACCATTGCCCGGGCGGTGCTGACCGATCCCAGGGTGCTCGTGCTGGACGACGCGTTGTCCGCGGTTGACTCCGATACCGAGAGAGCGATACTGACCGCGCTCAAGGGCATGATGCAGAAGCGCGCGGTAATAATCATCTCGGCAAGACCACGCAGTCTGGCGTTCGCCGACGAAATCCTGGTGCTTGATGAGGGAAGGATAGCTGAAAAAGGAAAACACGAGGAGTTATTGAAGAACGACGGCCTGTACGCACTGTTCGCAAGACTGCAGGGGATAGAATCATGATTACGATTGAAGAAGAGAAGTTAGGTAAGATATACGACTCACGCATCATCAAGCGGTTGATGAGTTATCTGCAGCGGGATAGTTGGATGCTGGTGGTGGCAGCACTTCTGGGACTCGTGCTCATGGCCGGGCAGATTGCATTACCGGTTTTAATCCAACGTGCCATTGATTACCACATCGCAGCCAGCGCGAGACTACTTTACCTTACTCCAGAACAGGCAACCAAACATACAAAGTTCGTTATGCACGTTGAAGACAGCCTGTATGCCATGCGGCAGGGGTATTTGTCCAAGATAGAACCGAGAAAATATGCCGACGAACAGAACTATTACTTAATGAACAGGGCAAAGGCGGAGGAAAAGGATGTTAAGGGATACAGGCAAGCGGGTAAAGACAAGTTGCTTGTACCTTACGAGGAACTTCCTGAGTTCGAATCAAAGTTGCTTATGTTTCTGAGGAGCGAGGACTGGCAGGGAGTTATACGACTGGGGATACTTTTTTTAGGAATAGTGCTCATTAGATTCGTGGCCAGTTTTGCTCAGGTGTTCCTGACAACGGTGGCCGGACAGCGGGCCATGCACCGGCTAAGGATGGGGATATTCAAGCACCTGCAGCGCCTGCCGGTACAGTTCTTTGACCGCAACCCGGTAGGCAGACTGGTGACCAGGGCGACCAATGACGTGGAGGCCCTGAACGGGTTCTTCTCCGAGGTCGTCACCAGCTTCTTCTACGACGCGTTCCTGCTTTTGGGACTGGTGATTTACCTGCCCATCTACAACTGGCGTCTGGCCCTGGTGACCTTCGCCATCGTGCCTCCCATGCTGGTGGCCACCGTGATCTTCCGCCGCAAACTGCGCGACGCGTTCCGCAAGGTCAGGGTGCGTCTGGCAAAAATCAACGCGTTTCTGGCAGAGAACCTGTCAGGAATCAAGGTGGTCCAGATGTTTCACCAGGAGCGCAAGCGCCTGGGCAAGTTCAACCAGATAAACGAGAGCCACTTCCGCGCGCGCTTCTCCCAGATGATGATCTTCGCAGTGTTCCGCCCATTGGTTGACCTGCTTGCGATAACCTCGATGGTCGCAATCATCTGGTTTGGTGCAGGCTGGGTATTCAGCGGCTTGGTAACCATCGGTCTACTGACCGCGTTCATCTCGTTTGCCGAACGTTTCTTTGAGCCGATTCGTGATTTGACCGAGAAGTTCAACGTTCTGCAGCAGGCCATGGCCTCAGGCGAACGGGTGTTCATGCTTGTAGATGAAAAGCAGGAAAAATACGAAGGCAAAATCAAACCGGCACGTGTGGAAGGAGCAATTGAGTTCCGCGACCTGTGGTTTGCATACAACGACGAGGACTGGGTGCTGAAGGACATCAACTTCAAGATTAAACCTGGCGAACGGATTGCGTTCGTGGGCGCCACCGGCGCAGGCAAGACTTCAATTATCAACACCTTATGCAGATTCTACGAAACCCAGAAAGGCAAGATTCTGTTGGATGGGATTGATATCAAGGACATAGATAAGTCAGCACTGCGCTCCAAGATAGGGATCGTGATGCAGGACGTGTTCCTGTTCCTGGGCGACATCAAAACCAACATCAAGCTGCGCAGCGACATACCCCGGGAGAAGGTAGAGGAAGCGGCCCGGGTGGCAAATGCGGCGCAGTTTATCTCCAAGCTGCCTGAAGGCTACGATGCCCCGGTGCAGGAGCGAGGGGTGAACCTCTCGGTAGGAGAACGCCAGCTTATTGCCTTTGCCCGCGCTTTGGCGTTTGATCCCGCCATACTCATACTGGATGAGGCCACCTCGTCGGTGGATACCAAAACCGAAGCCTTGATTCAGGACGCCATCCACAAGCTGCTCCAGGGTCGAACCGCGCTCATCATCGCGCACCGGCTCTCGACGGTTAAGGATGCCGACCGCATTATCGTGCTCGATCACGGTCACATAGTGGAGGACGGCGATCACACCTCACTCATGGCTCAAAAGGGCGCCTACTACAACCTGTACAAGCTCCAGTTTGAGCACAATGTATAGCACCACCAAGATACTTCACACGAGGGGGAGTGCCTGGTCATTGAGTGCCGCCGCTTGTAGTCAAAAATTACCCCCCTACCACTCCTGCGGAGCGGCATCTTTCCCACTAGACACTAAACGGTAGTGCTTACGCCATCAAGGAGGAGGAAATTGGAATACTACCACCTTCAAGAAAAGAAGATGCAATGAACGGTTGCTGCCTTTTTTCCCTCCCTTGACGGTGTTAGCGCCCCGTCTGGTGTCTGCAAAAAACGAGCATAGCAGTTTGACTTAACATACAGGTGAAGTATCATTCCAGAATGACTTATAGCTGGCAGGATACGTTCGAGAGCCTTTTGCCTCAGGTGCAGCGTCCCATCCGGTATACCGATACCGAGCTTCATGCGGTTAAAAACCGCCGCGATGCGAGAGTAAAGATAGCTCTCGTGTTTCCAGACGTTTATGAAATAGGGATGTCCAACTACGGGCTGAAGATCCTCTACCACATCATCAACCACATTCCCGGGGCGCGTGCAGAGCGCGCATTCATACCCTGGGTGGATATGCTTGCACTGATGGAGGAAAACAACATCCCCCTGCATAGCTTGGAGACCCGCACCCCGCTCAAAGAGTTTGACATGGTGGGTATAAGTCTTGAAAGCGAACTCGGCTACACCAACGCCCTGGCCGCGCTGAAGCTGGCCGGAATAGCGTTGAGGACGGAAGATAGAACCAGCGATGACCCCGTAGTGATTGGCGGCGGTCCGTGCACGGTAAATCCCCTGCCCCTGGAGCCTTTCTTTGACGCGTTCTTTGTGGGCGATGCCGAGGACGCCGTAAAGGAGATGACTCGGGTACTGCTCGAAACCGGAAATCGCAACGAAAGGCTGGCCGGTCTGGCCGGGATTGCCGGCGTCTGGGTTCCGGCAATTCACGCTCGAACCAAGGTTATCAAAAGGCGCGTGGTTGATGAACTTCGCCTTGAGGATACACCGGTACAGCAGATCGTACCCACAGGCAACGTGGAGCACGACCGGTTTGTTATTGAGATTGGCCGGGGATGCCTGCGAGCCTGCCGGTTCTGCCAGGCCGGGTTTAGCAACCGTCCGGCCCGATACCGCTCGGTTGAAGATATACTGCATCTGGCCGAGAAGGGCATCGCCGCTTCGGGATGGGAGGAAGTCTCCCTCCTTTCCTTCGCCGTATCCGACTATCCCGACCTCGATGAGCTGCTTGGCAAGCTTAACGACAGACTGAATGCCACCAAGACAGGCATCTCTCTGCCCAGCTTCAGGGGTGAGGATTTCAATGAGGAGATCGGCCGGAGACTAAAACAGATAAAGAAAACCGGCCTGACCTTTGCGCCGGAAACCGCATCTCCGAGACTAAAGCGGGTCATAAACAAAGACATCTCCAATCAGGAGATGATCGAAACGGTACAGACTGCAGCCAGACTAGGCTGGCGCCGGGTAAAACTCTACTTCATGGTAGGCCTGCCCGGCGAGACCCACGAGGATATAGACATGAATATCGAGTTCATACGAGAACTTGCGCGATCTACAAAGGGTCTGGTCATCAACGTACATACCTCAGCGTTCGTTCCCAAACCGCACACTCCGTTTCAGTGGACGGCATTCGATCAGCTTCCCATGCTGGAAGAGAAAATCTCCAGGATACGTGAGGAAGCCCGGATGCGCCGCGTAAAGATCAAATGGGCGCGCCCCCAGACGAGTTTTATTGAGGCGGTGCTTGCCCGGGGAGACGAACGACTGGCAAAAGTACTGGAAGGAGTCCTCCAGCGGGGAGGTTACTTCCAGGAATGGAGCGAACATTTCCAACTTGAACTGTGGAAGCAAAACTTTGACGAGCACGGGATTGATCCTTATCAGTATACCAATTCCAGGGATTTGGAAGATGAACTGCCGTGGGGATTTATTGATACAGGTATACGCACCGAGTTCCTTCGGGACGAGTACCAAAAAGCCCTTGCAGCCCAGAGCAGGCAAGATTGTCTTACCGGTCCCTGTTATGCCTGCGGCGCCGATTGCGAATCCCCACCGTCCCGGAATTTGTCCTCAGATACCGTAAAGAAACCTGGCGCCGGGATTGCCCGTCCCACGGTCAATACACGTTTGCGCACAGCCAATCGAACAGGATTCGGTTACCGGCTCAAGTTCGAGGTTGGTGAAGCCTTTCGCTACGCAAGTCATCTTAATCTGGTGCGGGTAATCTACCGGTTATTGAGACGGTCCGGACTGCCCCTGGAATATACCGAAGGCTTCTCCCCTCATCCGCGCGTGCGGTTCAGTTTCCCCAAACCGGTAGGAGTAACCAGCCGCGGCGAGTACGTAGACGTTAATCTGACTGCATCGCCGCAGGGCAAATTGGATGAAATACTGGCCCCGCACATGCCCGAGGGACTGGCTTTGTCCAGCTACCGGATGCTGCCGCCGGGCACCCCTGCCATTACCAAGGCCGCTGACATACTGCACTACGAGGTTACCCCATTACCCCTGGGAACCTCAGACGAGCTGGCCAACCGTGCACGGGCGGATGAAAACATACATAACGTAAGTTCGGCAAACGGTCGTCTGAACCTGTTCCTTGACAATGCACAGCGAGCAAAGTTGTGGAATGCTCTCGCTCTTCTTTACGAAACAACATCTAACGAAGCGCGTGCTCTCACGGTTGAACGTGTAGATGCATACATACGCAGAGGCGCGCGTCTGATTACACCACTCGAGGAGAGTTATCGATGAAAAGAGAAATACTAATAAACGTAGGGCACTTTGAGATGCGTACCGCAGTGCTTACGGATGGAAAACTCGTAGAGTTTTATTCCGAAAGGCCCGATTGTAAAAACCTGGTGGGACGAATATACAAAGGCAGGGTCGAGAACGTGGTTCCCGGCCTGGCCGGTGCGTTCGTCAACATAAATCTATCCAAGAACGGGTTTTTGCCATTGTCCGATATCCCTGACAAGGCTCTATCGGAAATGTACGACTCGGAAGTGGACGAGGAAGGCGCAGAGAAAATATCCCGGGGGCGAAAACTGGACTTAAAACCCGGCCAGGAAATACTGGTGCAGGTAGTCAAGGAGCCTTTAGGCAAGAAAGGCGCACGGCTTTCATCGTACGCATTCCTGCCCGGACGCTACCTGGTGCTTACCCCTTCCATAAACCACATAGGCGTTTCAAGACGCATAAGAGACCGAAGTGAACGCGGGAGACTGCGTTCTATCGCCTCGAAGCTCAAGCAAGGAAAGATGGGGCTCATTGTCCGTACCGCCACCGAGAAAGTGCCTGAGGCCGACATAAGGCTTGATTTCGACAACCTGATAAACATGTGGAACTCCTTATCCAAGCGGGCGTCGCAGGAGCGGGCGCCTGCTTTGGTTTACGAAGAACCTTTAGTGTCTCTCAAGCTGGTGCGCGATCAATTCACCCGGGGAGTAGCCAACGTCATTGTAGACTCCAGAAAGGAGTATGAGAACATCCTGCGTTACCTTCGAAGAAACGCACCCAAACTGCGTTCTCGGGTCAGGCTTTATTCAGAGAACCTACCTGTCTTCGAACGCTTCGGGGTCGAGGATCAGCTAAAGAGCATCTTCGAGCGCAAGATATGGCTCAAAAGCGGCGGGTACATCGCCATAGATCATACCGAGGCGATGGTGGCGATAGACGTGAACACCGGTCGATTCTCAGGCGAGGAACGCCCGGAGAACCTCATCTTCCACACCAACATGGAGGCAGCCCGCGAGATTGCCCATCAGATACGCCTGCGCGACCTTTCAGGCCTGCTGGTCATAGACTTTATCGATATGCACCGCAGGGAACACATGTCCATGGTGCTGAAAGAACTGAAAAAATACCTGAGGGAAGACAAAGCCAACACCGATTACACCGGATTCAGCCGGTTTGGACTGATCGAGATAACCCGGGAGCGCAAAAGGCCGGGCCTTTTCGTGCACCTCACTGAGGAGTGTTCCGTATGTCACGGCCTGGGAAGAATACCCTCGAAGGAATACATTCTTTCGGAGATAGAAAGGCTTCTGCAGCAGCATTCGGACGAATTCAAAGGACACTCGATACTCATCAAGGCCGAGCCTCGCATCGCGGACTTCCTCTCGGTGCAGCGTTTTGAAGAGCTGGCCGACTGGGCGCGCACCTACAACGTAGCAGTGGAAGTCAAAGCCGACATCTACGCGCTGGGCGGGGAGTACAGTCTCATACTGACCGATACCAACGAGATTCTGTTCAAGCGCGAAGCGAATCGTATAATCGGCAAAGGATAGTACGCCTTACGGATTTCTATAGACCCCACGTGACTGCGTGGGGTCTATAATTCTTGCAACCCCAACAGATGCAAAGACTTAATCTGATTACTGCGTCCCTGCCCTGTCGGTATGTCTTAAATCGTGGCAGAACATTGGCCAGGGGTGTCGGCAAGTCATTTCTCGCCATCCACGAGAAACCCCGTCAAACCAGCCGCAACCGATGTCTTAGTGGTAGACCAACGTCTATCGAGCATACCATGTTTTTTTTACAGATCATTCTTCCCTCCTTTCGAGGTTTATCTCGCTCCCTTTGCTCTCGCTTACGCTAAAAGGGCAGTTGATTTCTAATACGCCTTCCCCAAACACTGTCAAGGGGTATCTATCTTGACATTACAATCACGCGGCGTAAGATTAACAAATGATTTGCCCCTTGAACTTTCCGGGAATCATAACTTTAAGGAGGAATTGATGCGCGAGTTCGACGTAAGTGACGTAATTGAGCCTGTTAAAACTTTATGCATCGAGGCCAACACCATTTTGCCCGATGACGTTAAGCAGAAGTTATTGGACGCCAAGGAAGCCGAGGAATCACCGGTAGGCAAAGAGATACTTGCCCAGATAGAGGAAAACATCGAAATCTCGGCAGCCGAGAAGCTGCCCCTGTGTCAGGACACCGGTTTTGCGGTGCTGTTCGTGGAGATCGGCCAGGACGTGCACCTGGTGGGTGGAGACATAAGAGAGGCGCTTAACGAAGGCGTGCGTCAGGGCTACAAAGACGGGTATCTGCGCAAGTCAATCGTGGACGACCCCGCGATTGAGAGGGTCAACACCAAGGACAACACCCCGGCCATTATCCACTGGGACATCGTGCCCGGCGATAAGGTGAAGATTACCATCGCGCCCAAGGGCGGCGGCTCGGAGAACATGAGCACGGTTAAAATGATGAAGCCTGCCGACGGCATCGACGGCATAAAGGATTTCGTGGTCGAATGGGTTCGCAATGCCGGCGGCAACCCCTGCCCTCCGGTGGTGGTCGGCGTAGGCATCGGCGGCACGTTCGAGCACGTGGCCTATCTTGCCAAGTCCTCGCTTCTGCGCGACATAGGTTCTGTCAGCCCCAATCCCAAGTTTGCCGAGGCTGAAAAGGACATCCTGGAAAAAATCAACGCCACCGGTGTCGGTCCCATGGGGCTTGGCGGCAAGACCACCGCACTTGCTGTTTTCATCGAGACCCATCCCTGCCACATCGCATCCATGCCAGTGGCCGTAAACATAAACTGCCACGCGGCCCGGCACAAGTCGGTGGTATTATAGCAAGAAGGCTGTCCGAGAACGGCTTAAAAACCACAGATGACACAGATTTACACGGATTAGGATGAATTTAATGACAGAAGAGGACGAAACACTGTATCGGCAAGTGCTGTAAGTGCGTGTGTTACCCTCAGATTCTTGTTTCCTCTCTGTGTAACCTGTGGTTTAATTAATCTGTAGAATAAAGGAAAAAATGAAAATTCTGGTCTTAAACTGCGGCTCCTCGTCTGTCAAGTACATGCTTTACAGATGGGGCATCAGGCGGCCGCTGGCATCAGGCGTGGTGGAACGGCTTGGGCTTGAAGGTACGTTCATCAAACACAAGGTTCCGGGACGCGAAATCCATCAAGTCACCATCCCATGTTCTTCCCATAAGGAAGTTGCCGCTTTTATCATCCAGACCCTTACCGATCCAAAGACAGGTGTAATCAAGGAGCCTTCCGAGATAGAGGCGTGCGGCCACCGGGTGGTGCACGGCGGCGAGAAGTTTTCTTCCTCGGTGCTGATTACTCCCGATGTGCTGGAGACCTTCCGTGAACTGGCCGACCTCGCTCCGCTCCATAACCCACCGAATGTTATGGGTATAGAAGCGGCGCAGGAACATCTGCCAAATATCCCGCACGTGGCGGTGATGGACACCAGCTTCCATCAGACCATGCCTCCGGCTTCCTACATCTACGCCGTGCCCTTTGAATGGTATCTGAATTACAAGGTGCGCCGCTACGGATTCCACGGAACCTCGCACCTTTACGTATCCAAGCGAGCGGCGGTTATGCTTGGCAAGAAACCCGATGAAGTCAACCTCATCACCTGTCACATCGGCAACGGGGTGAGCTTTACCGCCATCAAGAAAGGCAAGAGTTTTGATCATTCCATGGGATTGACCCCGCTTGAAGGTCTGGTGATGGGCACCCGGTCAGGTGATCTTGACCCGGCCATCATTGACTACATCGCGAACAAGGAAAAGCTCACCTGCCATCAGGTTATCAACTTCCTCAACAAAAAGAGCGGCATACTGGGCATATCCGGTAAGTACGTGGACCGCCGCGACATGCACCAAGCCATGGATGAAGGCGACGAGCGGGCGTGGCTTGCGTTCCGCATCGAGTGCCAACGGGCCAAGAAATACCTGGGCGCGTACATGGCCGCCCTGGGCCATACCGACGCGATAGTGTTTACCGCAGGCGTGGGCGAGCGCGGCTGGGAGATGCGCGAGGAGGTTTGCTCCGATCTTGAAGAGTTGGGCGTCAAGATAGACGCCGAGCGTAACCGGAACGCTGTAACCCGCAACCATGAGTCGGTTATATCAACTGACGACTCGCCCATCAAGATATTCGTCATCCCCACCGACGAGGAGCTGGTGTTCGTAGAGGACGTAGTTGCGATACTTAAGGGGCACTACGGCAAAGAAGACTTCCATTACTCGTTCGAGGACCCTGCCTACGTCAACGAACTGCGCGAAGAGGCGTACCAGCGCGAGATAGAGGAACAGGGCTGACGCCCTGATTTCAAATATCAAATATCAAAAGTCAAATTTATAAAAATAAGCTGGTCAAAAGGTGGTCAAAAGGTGGACAAGGGGGCGGGGCGGCTGCGCCGCAAATGCAAAATGCAAAGTGCAAAGTGCAAATTGCAAAATTCCCCTCACCCGTCGCTCCAAAGGAGCGACACCCTCTCCCAAAGGGAGAAGGTAATAATGGTTCTCCTCTCCCACCGGGAGAGGAGTTAGAGGTGAGGGTCAATTTGCACCCTTGACATTCGTTCCTTTTCATATATCTTTACGATATGAACCCTGAACTCCTCGCCGCCTACCATTACCTCTCCTCAGCCATTGCCCAGGCGTTTGCCGCGTTGATTGCGCTGACCGCGATGTTTTATATATATAGAATAACAAAATTGGAGAATGAAAAGAAGAAGATTGCCGAAGGTATTAGAGCTACACTAGCTTTAGCGCAAGTGGATAAACTCGAATCATTTACAGCTAGATTAGAAACTCTTAAAAGAATCAATGATGATGAACTAATGAAAAAGGTTTCCGGAGGTATCATCTTCAAAAAGGATGATTCTATACCTAAATCATTACTTCTCGATTGTACAGAATACCTGAACACACAATGGTTAGTATTTGTTAATAAGAAAAGAATCATTCTCCCAATAACTCTTTCCTCGGTAACGATGATACTCGGTTTCTTTAGTCTTTTGTTCGGTCCTCTATTTACAATTGAAGGTATAAAATGGGCTGTAATGGGTTTGGAAACTCTATTGGCTTGTATTGCATTATTCGCAACAGTGATAACCATAAAGAAAATGCTAAAGGATTACAACATAACACTTGAAACCAGAAAGCAACTTGAAAAGCTTAAAGCATATCAGCAGCAACAAGAATCTGAAAAGAAAAAACCTGCCGAACCCCAGGCGGAAGCCGAGGCATAATATTCCTCTCCTTGATGGCGTAAGCACTACCGTCTAGTGGGGAGGTGGCCGTTCCAGAGGAACGGACGGAGGAGGTGAAAATCATCCCCTCCCCCTACCCCCTCCACCAGGGAGGGGGATTCCGTCATTGCGAGCTTCGTCGTAAGGCGAAGCGTGGCGATGACAATACCATTTCAGTTGACAAACGCTAATAGCGTGGTATAGTTCACCAATTAAAGGAGACCCGCTCTGCATTAGAGTTTCTCCTTGTGAAGAAAGGAGACGTATGCCGGAACGCAAAAAGATAACCACACCATTGACAAAGGATTCAGTCGCCGAGCTTAAGATGGGCGACGGGGCGCTTATCTCCGGAGTAATCTACACCGCCCGCGATGCCGCTCACAAGAAGCTGGTTGAGTTGATAAAGGAAGGCAAGGAATTGCCCTTCGATCTCGAAGGCCAGATAATCTACTACGTGGGTCCTGCGCCCGCGCCTCCCGGATACCCCATCGGCTCGGCAGGCCCCACCACCAGTTACCGCATGGACCCTTACACGCCTCTGTTGATCGAGCACGGTCTGCGGGGCATGATAGGCAAGGGTCAGCGTTCGCAGGAGGTGCTGGACGCCATGGAAAAGCACGGTGCGGCATACTTCGCAGCGGTAGGCGGCGCGGCGGCGCTCATTGCCCGCTCCATCAAAAAGGCCGAAGTGATTGCCTATCCCGAACTCGGCGCCGAGGCCATTCGCAGACTGGAGGTCGAAGACTTCCCCTGCATCGTGGCCAATGACGCACACGGCGGCAACCTGTTCCGCGAAGGCCCGGAGGAGTATCGTACTGACGCCTGAATCGGCACATTAACAAAGGCCGTACAGATGGCGCACTCGCGCTCAACGTGCGGCAGCTTAAACTAATGGAGGAATCTATGAAAAAAACATTAATCCTGGTGATGGTCGGCATAATCATCGCAGGGTTCACCCTTGGATGCTGCAACCCCGAGCGTTTCGCAGAGCGCATAGTCGAGAAAGCCATTGAGTCCGAAGGCGGCGGCGACGCAGACATCAACATCGGCGGCAAGGTGCCTGCAGACATCCCCAAAGAACTCGTCTACCCCGGATCCAAGGTAGAAGGCTCAATGACCATGAAAAGCGCAGAGGGCGAAGGTTCAACCCTTGTCCTTTCAAGCAAGTCCTCCATCAACAGAGTGGTGCTGTACTACAAAGGCCTGAAGAAGAAAGGCTGGGAGATACAGATGGAGATGTTCGGCAGCAGCGATGACGGCGAAGGCGGTATGCTCGCGCTCGTCAAGGGAAGTTTTGGAGCCGTTGTGACCATCGGAGAAGACGACGGTAAGACCAGCATACTGATTCTCTACGGGGAAGAATTAAACCAATAGTTTTAGAGGAGCATCATGTCCGGACATTCCAAATGGTCAACGATTAAACACAAGAAGGCGCAGACCGATGCCCGGCGCGGGAAGCTCTTTTCCAAATTGATCCGCGAGATCACTGCGGCGGCAAGGGCTGGCGGAGGCGACATCTCCGCCAACCCCCGCCTGCGCACTGCGGTTGACGTGGCAAAAGCCGCCAACATGCCCAACGATAATATCGATCGGGCGTTAAAGCGCGGCACGGGCGAGCTTCCCGGCGTCACTTACGAAGAGGTAACCTACGAGGCCTACGCTCCGGCAGGCGTAGCCCTGGTTATCGAGGTGCTTACCGACAACAAGAACCGCACCCTGGGCGAAATAAAACACATTCTTACGAGACATAACTCCAGCCTGGGCGGAGCGGGAAGCGTTGCCTGGCAATTTAAATCCTACGGGATAATTCATCTGTCCGCTGATAAATATCCCGAAGAGCAGGTTCTGGACATGGCGCTCGAAGCCGGAGCCGAGGATTTTCGCCGCGACGGTGAAATCTACGAGGTACGTACCGAGGTCAGCCAGTTTGCTGCGGTCAAGGACGCGCTCGATAAGGCGGGAGCCGAGATTCTTAACGCTGAATTAACCCAGATACCGCAAAACACGGTTTCGCTCGGAGAGCGCGACGCGGCCAAGCTGCTCAAACTCGTTGACGCACTTGAAGACCAGGACGACGTGCAAAACGTCTACGCCAACTTCGACATCTCCGAAGAGGTGATGGAGAAGCTTGCCGCCGGGGCATAGAGTTCAGGACAGGAGGGGAGCAATCAACATCCTCGCCTTCGCACGCTGTCTACAGAAACCAGAGGCGCAAGGTTAGTTATGCTGATTCTGGGAGTTGATCCGGGACTGGCATCCACCGGCGTGGTGGTCATCGAGACAGACGAGCGGCTGCGAATTCTGCACAAAGAAGTAATCAGAACGAAGCCTGGCCAGCCGGGTCCGGCAAGGCTGGGGATAATTGCCGATGGTGTAAGAAGAGTCATAGATGATTTTGCGCCGGCGATAATTGGGATTGAAACCGCGTTCGTGCGCCGCGACGCTCCCCAGGCCGGGCTTTCTCTGGGCAAGGTACTGGGCGCAATCATGCTCACCGCCTACCAGAGCAGGCTGGATATAGTGGAGATAACGCCCCGTGACGCGAAGCGAACCCTTACCGGCTACGGCAACGCCACAAAAGGGCAAATAGAACGGGCGGTGAGTGTCAAGTTAGGAATAGATAAACCGTTGAGGCCTTCCCACGTGGCCGATGCCGCGGCAATTGCCTTGACTGCGGCATCAATCGTGGCTACACTAGGGAAGAAATGATAGGCTATCTTAAAGGCCGCGTTATTTGGCGCGACGAGGAAACGGAGACGATAACCTTGCTGGTTGGAGACGTAGGCTACGAGGTAAGGCTTCCCCACATAGTATACCGGGAGTTGGGGATCAGCAGAATGAGGTTCGAGGGTGACAATAATGAGCTTTCCCTCTTCATCTATCAGCACCAGACCGAACGGCAGCCCAAGCCGCTCCTCATCGGGTTCCGCAACGAGGTCGAGCGCGAGTTTTTTACCAGATTGATCTCGGTGCAGGACATAGGTCCCACTGCCGCGGCCAGGGCGCTGACCATGCCGGTACGGATAATCGCCAGGGCGATAGAGGGACGGGACACGGGAACGCTGACCAAACTCGCAGGCGTGGGCGCCAAGAAAGCCGAAAAGATAGTGGCTGCACTGCACGGCAAGATGGCCAAGTTTGCCTTGATGCGGGCTGAAGAAGAGGAGGAGGCGGAGACTATAGTCGAGGATGAGGTAAGGATGCAGGTGATTGAGGTTCTTATTTCTCAACTGGGATACAGGCGCGCCGAAGCCACGGTTATGGTGGACGAGGCGCTTACTGAAAATCCAGAGTTAGTGACCCCGGAGGAGCTGTTCGATGCAGTATACCAAAGCAAACGCTGACAGTGAAAACGCCGGCAAAAAAGAACCCGAGGTAGAATTACTGCTTGCAAAGGAGCGCGAGGACGACAAGAGCCGCTGGAATCTAAGACCCAAGAAACTGACGGAAAGCATCGGTCAGGGAAAGCTCGTGGAGAGCCTTTCCATAGCCATACAAGCCGCCAGGCGCCGGAATGAACCAATGGATCACGTACTTCTGCACGGCCCACCCGGACTGGGTAAAACCACCTTCGCCAACATCATAGCCAGGGAGATGGGCGCCTCGATTGTCACCAGTTCAGGGCCTGCCCTGGAGAGGGCTGGGGATTTAATCGCATACCTCACCGGGATACAGCGCGGCGCGGTGTTCTTTATCGACGAAATCCATCGTTTGCCAAAGGTGGTGGAGGAATTTCTGTATCCGGCGATGGAGGACTTTGCGGTAGATTTTATCTTTGACAAGGGCGCGCACGCCCGGTCGCACCGCTTCAGGCTGGAGCGCTTCACCCTGGTAGGCGCAACCACCAGGCCCGGGCTTCTCTCGGCTCCGCTAAGGGAGCGATTCGGCATCACCAGGGCGGTCAGGTTTTATACCGACGAGGAACTGGCCATGATTGTCAAACGATCGGCAGGGATACTGGAAGTGAAGACAGATGATGCGGGGGCGGCGGAGATTGCCAAACGGTCGAGAGGCACGCCCAGGATTGCAAATACCCTGCTTAAAAGGGTGCGGGATTTTGCCCAGGTTCGCGCCGACGGGCAAATCACCCGCAAGGTGGCGCTTGACGCCTTAAAGCTTGAGGGGGTGGACGAGATAGGCCTGACTGATTTGGATAGAACCCTGCTTACTGCAATCATCAGGTTCTACTCCGGCGGCCCGGTAGGGCTTGAGGCCATAGCCGCTACACTGCAGCATGAGGCCGACACCATCGTGGACATGATAGAGCCTTTCCTCTTAAAAATAGGCTTCCTGGCCCGTACCCCCTCGGGAAGGGTGGTTACCGAGCAGGCGTGCGAGCACCTGGGAGAGCATCCCAAGAAGAAAACCAGACGGGCAAAACCCCAAACAGGAGACCTCGGATTATGAAGATATACGTCACCCGCCGCATACCCGAAGCCGCCACCGAGTTCCTCACCGATCACGAGGTCCAAATCTACGACGCCAATCATCCCATCCCGCGCAGCCTGCTTCGAGAAAAAATAGCCGACGCCGACGCACTGATTTCGCTTCTGTCCGACTGGATAGACGCCGAGATGCTGGACGCCGCTCCCAAGCTGAAGGTCATAGCCAACTACGCGGTGGGCTATGACAACGTAGACGTAGATGCGGCTACCAAGCGGGGGATAGTGGTGACCAATACCCCGGACGTGCTGACCGACGCCACCGCCGAACTTGCCTGGGCACTGATGTTTGCAGCGGCCCGCAGGATAGGCGAGGGGGAGCGCTTTACCCGCGCCGGAGAGTTCAACGGATGGGGACCCCAGCTTATGTTGGGGCAGGGGATTAGAGAAAAGACCCTGGGGATAATTGGAGCGGGAAGGATAGGCACAAGGTTCGCGCTCGGCTCGCGCGGCTTTGACATGAAGGTGCTGTACTACGACTCCGAGCGCAACGAAACCCTGGAGCAAGAACTCAACGCCAAGAAGGTGGACATTTCCTATCTGCTGCACGCATCTGATTTCGTATCGGTTCATCTGCCTCTGACCAAAGACACCAAACATCTGCTGGACGCTCATCAGCTCTTCCGCATGAAACCCACAGCGGTTATCGTCAATACCTCCCGCGGGGCGGTAATCGACGAGAAGGCACTTATCGCCATACTCAAAGCGGGAAAAATAGCGGGTGCAGGCCTTGACGTCTACGAGTGGGAACCTGATATCTCCAGGGAATTCTTCGAGATAGATAACGTGGTTCTGGCTCCCCACATCGGTTCAGCCACCTACCAGGCTCGAGGAGCCATGGCGGAGTTGTGCGCCGGCGCGGTGCTTAAGGTTTTTGCAGGCGAGCTTCCCCCCAATATCGTCAACCGCGACGTCTGGGTAAACCGCCGCCCATAACACCCGTAACCCGTAACACATCTCCGGGAATCTAAGGACATAATACTTCCGTAATACTGTGTTGTTGCTGCGACGAGACGCTCGCTGCAGTCCATAACTTTTGCCTCCCTTGTTAAGGGAGGTGGCCGTGAGGCCGGAGGGATCCCCCCGGCGCTTTGCGCCATCCCCCCTTGAAAAGGGGGGCATTCTTCACTTCACCCAAACAAACTTCCCCGACTCCTCGTCCTGCCCAGTGTCTTTCTCACCAACCCCAACTGCTTGCAGTAACGAACTGACAACGTATAATTCGTTGTGATTGATCTGCACGTACACACCAACTTTTCCCCCGATTCGCCCATGCCTGCAGAACGCGCCTGCCGGGCGGCTGCGGCGAGAGGACTGAAGATATTAGGCCTGGCAGATCACGCCGAATTCTTAAATGAAGACGAGGCGTATATCGCAGACAACTACGACGGCGATAAGATACAGGTAGAGATCGAAAGGCTGCGTAAGATGTATGAGGGGAAGCTGGAGATTCTGTTCGGGGTGGAGATAGGCTACGTTCGGGGGATGGAGCGCGACATCGAAGAGTTCTTAAAGAAATATCCGTTCGACTATGCCATAGGTTCGGTGCACTACGTGGATGGGGTGCTGGTTTCTGTCTGGACAAGAGAGCGTGAACTTGCAGGCGCCGATTTTATGCCATACTTCGAGACGGTGCTGGCCGCGGCTCAAAGCGGGCTGTTCGATATTCTGGGACACCTGGATTACGTGCGCAAGTACGTGTTTGCCTCCGGGAACTACGACAGAGAGAAGTATGAGGGGATAGTGGGGAGGATTCTCGATGCTGCGGTTAAGACAGGTCTTGCCATTGAGATAAACACCTCGGGCTGGCGGCACTTTGCCCGGGAGCCTTATCCCGGAGCAGAAGTCTTTCAACGATTTTCAAAGCTTGGCAAAGGTGTTATGGGAGGAAGTGTTACGGGTGTTACGGGTGTTGCGGGTGTAACGGTTGGGTCGGATGCTCACAAGTACTTCGAGGTGGGGTACGGGGGCGATCGTGCCCGCAAGCTTTTGCGGAATGCGGGGTTCGAATCGCTGGAGGTGTTCCGTCAGCGCAAACGTTGCTCAATTTCCCTGTGAGCATCGCCTGAGGCTGTCCGAGACCGACGCGAAGCGGCGACCAAAAGGAGCTTAAATGTCGAATAAACCACAGATTTGAACTCCTTTCAGTCGTTCACCTTACGGTACACAGATAACAACTCCTTACAGTCGTTCTCCTTCGGAATCATCGATTAAGGAAAAGACTCGATTTTCTCAAGCTACGCATATACTTATCTTACCTTGGCTAGTTGAATTCCGCTTTGTGCCCTTTGTGGTCTCTGTACCCTATGGGATGCAGTAAAGTAAGTATCCCAAGGGGCAGGCTCTGGTTGTTTTCGGACAAGTGCCCAGGTATACGATTTCCTTCTCCTGGCGCCGCTAAAACAATACCCTGTCTTGCGGCTTGACTGAATGAGTCCCTCGGCCTATACTTGCAGAATGCGTTGTTTGCCGGTCGTTATGATTTGCGCCCTCCTGACGAGCTGTGTGCCGAAGCTTGTCTTGCGTGAAGGCTGCTTGCCTGTGATTCCGGCGGATGATCTTATCTTGCCTGCACGGGATACAACCGTAATCGGCACCATCACCATGCTTTCGGATAAGCGGCAGTCGCTCGATTTGGTCGAGATTCAGGGTGATTCCTTTCCCCAGGGAGCCGCGGCGTATCGCAGGGCAAGGCTCGCTCCCGACCTCCCCGTGGCTCCGTATTACGGGGGTGTAATCGAAGCGCGAGTAAAACCGATCGAGCGGAGTGTATTCGGCTACATGATCTCGGTTCAACTCCTGGAATGGAAGGAAATACCGGTAAGCACCGAGGTCGTTCGGGAGGAGGTTCAGCGTCTGCTTGCGAGACAGGGTGAGACCTTGCAGCGGCTTGTTGAGGAATTGGGATTTAGGCAGTGGGCATCCGACGGCGTCCTTCAGCTCGAAGGATACGATCCTGGAAGAAAAATTTGCATTTACAGTATGGCGGGAGAATATACAAAGCATGGAATAATCGAGGAGCATCCGGTCCTGATAGTGTGGGCAACCCCTGAAGGTAAGCTGAAACACGTTGCCCTTATCAAATCGGGAAGGATGCTCGAAAGGAGATAGAGGTGAGAAAAATTTTATGTCTTATGCTTGTCGCCACGATGGTTACAGCGACCACGTGGTCTGAGGTCAAGGTTTCGCTGCAAAGCCCGGCGTTGCCGGATGTCCTTTACGGATTAGACGTAATTAGTGCCAAGCCCGGGCACTGGGCCAGGGTTGTAGCGACCCGTGAAGATCTCGAGGCGTTAAATGAAGCGGGGATAGCCTATGATATTATCATCAGCGATCTTTCCGCCCACTACGCGGCACAGATGCTCGGGGACGGTCCTTTCGGCAACTACTACACCTGCGACGAGGCTAATGCGATCCTGGACTCGCTGCATGAAGCCTATCCGGACATTATGACCGAGCGGATGATTCTGCCTAACGATGAAGGAGACAAGACCTGGACACAACACTACGTTTGGGCAGTAAAGATATCGGACAACGTGGAGGTCGAAGAAGATGAAGCGGAGGTGCTCTACACCGGTCTGCACCACGCGCGCGAACCGATTACCGTGAACATCATGGTTGAATGGGCCCGCTGGCTTTGCGAGAATTACGGCTCCGACCCTCTGGCCACCTATCTCGTGGATAACCGTCAGATATGGATAATTCCCATTATCAACCCCGACGGCTATCTTTACAATGAGGAGAACGAGCCGGACGGAGGCGGCATGCACCGCAAGAACATGCGGCCTGTGGGAACCTTCAACAAGGGTGTTGATCTCAACCGCAACTACCCCTATATGTGGGGATATGACAATCAGGGGTCATCCGGAGACCCTAACAGTAACACCTATCGAGGGCCAGACCCCGGCTCCGAGCCTGAGGCTCAGTCGGTGATGAATCTATGCAAGGCGCACGAGTTTGTCACAGCGCTCAATTTCCACAGCCACTCCAACCTGTTCCTTTACCCCTGGGGATACATGCGAGAAAAATGCGACGACTCCGCAGCATTCTACGGGTGGGGTGAGATCGGCACCAGGGCCTGCGAATATGCCGTCATAGCCGGACACGAGCTTTATCCCACCAACGGGGATTCAGACGACTGGATGTACGCTGAGCAGGGGAT
Organism: Candidatus Stahliibacteriota bacterium; assembly: GCA_030592225.1. Classification (GTDB taxonomy): domain Bacteria; phylum Hydrothermota; class Tepidihabitantia; order B3-TA06; family B3-TA06; genus B3-TA06. The sequence continues at coordinate 24,722 of JAUVJT010000005.1, forward strand.
ATTCGCGGTCACCCCTGAGATTGGGGAAGCCTTCTGGCAGGATTGGCAGGTCGACCAGCATATATACGAAACACGTCCCCTGCTGATTGCCACGGCAAAAGCGGCGGACGTATATCCGGAACTTGAAGGCGTGTACTTCTCCGACGGCGGCGATGACGCAATTTCTCCGGGCGAGACGGTTGACCTCGTAGTCCGGGTGCACAACATGAGCGTAAAAGAACAATCAGGCGAAATAGCCCTTGAGCTTTTCTCGAATGATCCCCGGGTTGACCTGGTTGTCTCCACCGCATCCATCCCCTCGCTTGCCCCCCAGACCGGGGGCGCTAACCATGCCGATCCCTTAAAGATAGCGCTGTCCTCCTCTGCTCAGCCCGATTCGGCCATCCCTCTCACATTAACTATCCGAACCGCCTCAGACGAGTTCGTCCACCACATACTGCTGCCGGTCGGCGAACGTCTATACCTCATTGATGAAGATTTTGACGACCAGAACACCGAAGGCTGGCTGTCCAACTGGGGATTGACTACTCAGTTTTCGCACTCCCCGGATTATTCCATCACCGACTCCCCGGCCGGTTCATACGACAACAACAGTACCGATTCCCTGCAAAGCCCCAAGCTTGATTTGTCCGATAAGGTAACTGCAAAACTGAGCTTCTGGCATCGCTTTGCAATCGAGAAGGGATTCGATTGGGGAGCGGTGCAGGTAACCAGCAGCGACATTGACGGTTGGCTCACCCTGAAACGCTTCTCCGGAGAAGATGCCAATCAATGGGTGCAAGAGAGCTTCGATCTCTCGGAATACTGCGGAGCCGGTGATTTCTACGTACGCTTCGCGCTAATCACCGATGAGGGTTTGACCACGGACGGCTGGTACGTGGATGACGTTCTGCTTACCGCGTTCAAAGGAAAAGCATCCAGCAGCGGATTGCATGAACTGGTAGACGTACGTCCCGCGCTTGGCCCTCGTGAGAACATAACCGCCGGTGCGCTGAATTTCATTGGCCCCGAAGGGTGCCGAGTCGAAGTGGCGATGTTTGATGAATCAGGACGCAAGGTAGCGGAAACCGAAGGCGTCACACCGTTCGGCTGGAACGTCAGCGACAGGCTCTCCACGGGTGTGTACTTCATAAAAACCGTATCTGCCGACGCGGAAACCACCCGCAAGGTAGTGTTGGTTAAGGAATAATCAAAGAATACAGGGTTCATTCAACCCGACGTCAAGAAAGTTGAAGGGGTAGCACGTCTACCCCTTTAAAAAGGATATAAGGAGGTACATTGAACAAGGATCTGGTTTCTATAGGCGATTTGACGGGTGAGGAAATACGCGAGCTTTTCGACATATCAGCCCGCATCAAAGGCAAGCAGATGGACGCGGCCGCAGGCAAGACCCTGGTGCTGGTGTTCGAGAAACCCTCGCTGCGAACACGGGTAACGTTCTCGGTGGCGTTCTTCCAGCTGGGCGGACGCGTGCTGTACCTTGCCCCGGCGGACGTAGGTTTGGGCAAGCGCGAAACGGTTCCCGACGTGGCTCGCAACCTGTCGCGCTGGGTGGACGCCATTTCTGCAAGAACCTTCGCCCACAAGACGGTGGTCGAACTGGCCGAGTACTCCTCGATTCCTGTAGTAAACGCTCTTACCGACGCCGAGCATCCCTGCCAGGCCTTAGCCGATTTCCTGACCGTCCACGAGCATCTGGGTAAGACTGAAGGTGTCAAATTTGCCTACTTCGGTGACGGGAACAACGTGGCCCATTCGCTGATGCTGACCGCTGCAAAACTGGGCGCACACATGGTGGTGGCCGGGCCTGAAGGTTACGGCCCCGACGAAGCCTTCGTAAACAAGGCGCGGGAAGACGCTGCCGCAACCGGCGGTTCAATAACCATAACCCGCGACCCTGTAGAAGCTGCAGCCGACGCAGACGTTATCTACACCGACGTGTGGGCTTCCATGGGACAGGAAGCGCAAGCCGCCGAGCGCAAACCCCTGTTTGCGCCTTTCCAGGTGAATGCCGAACTCCTGGCTCATGCCAAACCCAACGTACTGGTTCAGCACTGTCTGCCTGCCC
>JAUVJT010000115.1 GCA_030592225.1 Candidatus Stahliibacteriota bacterium
CCGGAAACTGTATCTCTACCTCAAAGAGCTAGAATTCAGGTTTAATAACAGACAAGCTCCTGACTTATTTGGACTTATCAGTTCGCAGCTTGTCAAATCACTCCGGTTTCATGGATAATCACCTTAAGTTATTATAGGATTATAATCTTACAGGTCAAGGCTCGCTGCGGTAACTGCAATCCGGGTAGATTTAATGCCGTTATTCAGGTTGACAAGCCGGTCTGTTTTGGGTAAGCTTGCGCATGGGACGATTCATTGGTCGTTGGTTATGGCTGCCCATCTTTGGTTTATTGGCGGCGGCATGTGTTATTGGTATCAAGCTCTTTGATCTGGATGAGATACTCCGCAACGCTGTTTTCCTCTGTTTATCCTGCATAGGGATAGCATAATGAAAAATCGCTGGATAGTCCAGTTCTTCGCCTGGCTTGGGATGAACTACAACTTCCCGGGGTTCATTGGACGGATACTTGAACGACTGGGCATCACGCCGCAGGGAGGTCTGGCTGCCATAATCGAGAAAAGCAACAACCTGGTCGAGCTAACCACCAAAAGCATGTGCGTACCCGGTCTCAACTGCTACTCCTGCCCCTCTGCCGGTGGCGCCTGCCCCATGGGATCAATACAGCACTTTATTGCCCTAAAACAGGTGCCCTGGTTCGCGGCAGGCTCAATGCTTGCCATCTCCGCGGTAATTGGCCGCATGCCCTGCGGTATCCTTTGTCCCTTCGGCTGGCTTCAGGATTTATTGTACAAGATTCGGTCTTTCAAGCTTGAACTCCCCGCCTGGACCCACCACTTAAAATTCGGCTTCCTGGTGATAGTCGCTGGAGTGATTGTCTTCCTGACCGGCCAGACCTGGTTCTGCAAGCTGTGTCCTGCCGGCATATTCGGAGCCGGAATTCCCCAGATACTGCTGAACCCACAGTTGGTAAGACTGCTGGGCTGGCTGTTTGTGGCAAAACTCGCAATCCTTGCCGTAACCTTGAGCCTTTCAGTTTTCACCAAGCGCCCCTTCTGCCGTATATGCGCCCTGGGCGCGGTATTCTCGCTGGGCAATCACGTGAGCTTCCTGAAGCTTCGCGTGGACAAGGCGAACTGCAACCAGTGCGATATGTGCTACCGGGTTTGCCCCATGGGAATAAGGCCTTACCTGAACCCGCAGAGCACTGCATGCATCCGCTGTCTTGAATGCACCCGGTGCGAACTGATAGATTTCGTTCCCGCCTTCAAGATGCCTGCCCCTGGGAAAAATGTCCTGAACAGGATATCGTCAAACGTATGAAATTTGGATTGATACTGGCCGCAGGCCGCGGCGAACGGTTCGGCGCTCCCAAACAAAAGAGCATCCTGGGAGGGCACCCCATGGCGCTGTGGAGCATTCTTGCCTTTGAGCAGTCACCGGCGGTGGATATCATCGTGATGGTTGCCGACGAGGACAGCGTGGAGTTTTTTGAACGCCAGATAAGAGAACGAAACATTGATAAAGTGGAGGCGGTGGTGCCGGGCGGAGCAGAACGCATCAACTCACTTCTGGCAGGCCTTAAGGTTCTGCCTGAGCAGGGTTTTGTGGCCGTTCACGACGCGGCTCGCCCCTTTGTTCGGGCAGATGAGGTAACCGCAGGGTTCAAGATGGTGACGACCAAAGGCTCTGCGATTTACGCGCTGCCGGTCACCGACACCATCAAGTGTGTGAAGAAAAATTTAATCGTCCAGACCGTCCCCCGCAATGGTTTGTACCGGGCCCAAACCCCCCAGTTCTTTCCCCTTCCCATTCTGCACCAGGCTTTGCATAAGGCGGCAGACGACGGCTTTACCGGCACCGATGAAGCCAGCTACGTTGAACGTCTTGAAGAAAAGATACATATACTTCCCGGAAGAGAAGAAAATATCAAAATAACCTTCCCCCAGGACATTGAACTTGCCGAAAATCTCATCGCTTCAGGCGCTTGTCCCTGATATCTCAAAAGTGAAAAACGTAGTTATACTGGGATCAACCGGCAACATCGGGCGACAGACCATCCAGGTGATAGCCAAATTTCAGACCAGCCTCAAGATCACCGGACTGGCAGCCAACCAAAACGTAGAGCTTCTCCAATCCCAGATAGACGACGTATCCCCGGCTCGTGCCGTGGTATTGAACAAAGACAGATGCGTCAAGCTGTCAAGCTCTAAAGATACCAAGATTCGCTGCGGAAACAGCCCTCTTGTGGATATGGCTCGTGACCCTGACGTGAATATCGTAGTTGTCGCCATGACTGGAACCGCGGCCTTAGACGCCACACTCGCCGCCCTGAAAGAAGGCAAAAGGGTAGCCCTGGCAACCAAGGAGATACTGGTAAGCTTTGGAAGGTTCGTGATGGATGCGCTGAGGGAAGGTGATGGAGAGCTGCTTCCCATTGACTCGGAGCACAACGCCCTGCACCAATGTCTGCAGGCAAAAGACCCCGCAACCGTGAAAAGATTGATACTCACCGCATCGGGCGGACCGTTCAGGCAGAAAGACTACGGCGGCGCCCGACCTGAAGACGTGCTTAACCACCCCACCTGGAACATGGGTTCAAGGATCACGGTGGACTCGGCAACGCTTATGAACAAAGGATTCGAGGTCATAGAGGCGCACTTCCTGTTCGGTATCGAGCCGGAGAGAATAGATGTTCTGATTCATCCCCAGTCAATCGTACACTCCATGGTGGAGTTCATTGACTCCTCGGTTATCGCCCAGATGGCGGTGCCCGATATGCGCCTGCCCATAGCCTACGCCCTGCTTTTTCCCCAACGCGGTGAAGCCGTTATTCCACAGCTCAATCTTGCCGAAATCGGTTCTTTAGATTTTGAAGAGCCTGATAGGGAACGCTTCCCCTGCCTGGGGCTTGCTTATGAGGCGCTCGGGGACGGCGGCTGCGCTCCTGCCGTGCTTCAGGCGGCGGATCTTGAAGCGGTAGGACAGTTTCTGGCAGGCAAGCTGGAGTTTGAACGAATCCCTGAACTGATCAGGGAAGCAATTGCCAACCACAAGCGTATCAGACAACCGTCAATAGCGGAAATCAAGGAAGCGGAACAGTGGACGAGAGAATTTGTAAAGAAGGAGACCAATGCAAATCGTACTTGACGTACTTATCTTCGTTGCCGTGTTACTCCTGCTCATAGGGTTTCACGAGTTTGGACATCTCATAACCGGCAAACTGGCAAAGATACCGGTGGAGAAGTTTTCAATCGGATTCGGCCCGGCCATAGTAAAGTGGAAGATAGGAGAAACCGTCTACCAGCTCTCCATCATCCCCCTGGGCGGTTTTGTGAAATACAGGGGCGAGGATTTTGACGATCCTGAAGGTTTCTTCGCCTTTCCCTTTGGTCGCAAGACCCTGACCACCGCCGGAGGAATTATAGCCAACTTGATCCTGGCCGTCATAATATATTTCGTGATAGGCCTGGGATGGGGAGTACAGGTGCCTCCTGCCGTGCTTGAGTTCGATGATGATTCAAAGTTCGCCCAGGCAGGATTCGTGCCGGGTGACAGCATAATCGCAGTGAACGGTGAGACTATAGCGACCATCTCCCAGTTTGCCGTGATGCTCTCAGATGAAAATACCCTGGATGTCACCGTGATTCGCGGCGGGCAAAAACTCACACTGGAACTTCCCCCTGCCGATTCATTCAATTTCCAGATGCGCCTGCCCCCGGTTATCGGCCGTACCGAGACCAGGGGACCGGCAGACCGCGCCGGCATCTCCAAAGGCGACAGGATTATAGCTGTAGATGAACGGCCAATCAATACCTGGAATGAACTCCTTACCGCGCTGAGAAGCGCTGACAGCACGCAGGCGCGTGATTTCGCATGGATTCATGGAGGCGACACCGTGCGCGCCAGTATCACACCTGAGAAGATGAAGCTCACCGGTGATTACGGAATAGGGGTGCTGGTCCATGTCCCCACCAGACCCCTGACCTTTCTTGAGGCTGCCTGGCTGCCGGTAAGACACACTGCAGACGTAACCGTACAGATATTTACCCTGCTGGGCAGACTGATAACCGGCAAGGAGTCGGCGCGCAATCTGGGCGGGGTGATACTCATAGCCAATCTTTCAGCGCAGTCAAGACGCTGGGGACTGGATCATCTTCTCGGTCTGCTCGCCTACCTGTCCATAAGTCTTGCCATCATTAACCTTTTCCCCATTCCCGCGCTGGACGGTGGAAGAATCCTCATGTTCCTCATCGAGAAGATAAGCCGCAGGAAACTCAGCAAGAAGGCCTGGACCATAGCCATCAACGTAGGCTTTGTGATGATAATAGCCCTGCTCCTGCTGACCGTATTCAACGACGTATTCAGGTTGATTGCCGGAGGATAGATGAAACTCGGTTGGAGAATTTTCTTCTTTTCTCTTGCTGCGGCGGTATTTGCAGGCATATCCTTCACACCCATACCCGGCCTGGCTATTGCCGCACGTCACACCCTGGCGGTCTTCGCCCTTGCCATCATCCTGTGGGTTTCAGAGGCCATTCCGCTGTATATCACCTCGTTTGTAATCGCCGCGCTCCTGGCTGTCTTCGTTCCCCAGCATCTGGACGGGGTAACCTACAAGGCGTTCCTTGCCCCGTTTTTCTCCCCGGTTATCCTCCTGTTTCTGGGAGGATTCGTTCTGGCAAAAGGGCTGGAAAGATACAATCTCGATTCGGTTCTTGCCTCTGCAATCCTGCGACGGGTGGGTAAGCGTCCCGCTGCCATACTTGCAGGATTCATGCTGGTCACCGCTATCTTATCCATGTGGATGTCCAACACAGCGGCCACCGCGCTCATGATTGCGGTGGCCCTGCCCCTGGTGCGCTCCATGGACGCAGATGACCCCATGAAGATAGGATTTCTTATAGGTATTCCCTTTGCCGCCAACCTGGGAGGAATGGCCACACCCATAGGAACCCCGCCCAACGCCATTGCCATTGCCGCTCTGCGCGACGCCGGGGTGCAGATAAATTTCCTGGAATGGATGGGGTTGGCCCTCCCCGCGGCCGTCATTCTGCTTGCGCTGACCTGGATACTCATAATGGTCATGTTTCGTCCCAAAACCGCTGAACTTACCTTTTCCATACAAAAGGTAAAAAAACTGGGCTGGAGGGAATGGGCGGTTCTGGCAACCTTGCTCCTGACCGTGCTCGGCTGGCTCTCAGGCAGGTTCCACAAGATACCGGACGCCATCGTGGCGCTTGCGCCGGCCATTGTCTTTTTCTCCCTGGGTCTGCTGGGACGCAAGGATTTCCGGTCGCTGGGCTGGGACGTGCTCATACTCATGGGCGGCGGTCTTTCCCTGGGCAAGGCGGTATCAGCCTCAGGCCTGGATGTCTGGATGGTTTCCTCGCTGGGGATGGAGGGGTTGCCTGCAGTAGCCCTGTTCATTGGATTCATCCTGCTCACTGTGGTCTTAACCAACTTCATCTCCAACACCTCGTCCGCGGCGCTCATCGTGCCCCTTGCCATGGGGTTTGCCGCGGGGAGCAACAACCTGGTGGTAGGCGTGGCGCTCGCCGCATCGGCCTCCATGCTGCTGCCGGTGTCCACACCGCCCAACGCCATCGCCTTCGGGTCAGGACTCCTGAAGGTAAAACACATGCTGCGCACCGGCCTGATAGTCGCGGTGATAGCCATTGGCGTAATCTTTCTTTTTGGTTTAGTAATATGGCCCCGTCTGGGCATAATATAGGAGGCTGTCTGAGAATGGTTAATAATCCGCAGATTACACAGATTAACGCAGATTCACTTAGGCCAATGACGAAAGTGGATGGAACACCTTTGCTGACAAGTGCCGTAGATACGAATGTTACCACCCGTTCTCGGGTTTTCTCTGTGTTCTTTGTGTTCTTTGTGATCTCTGTGGTTAAAATTTTCCCTCCGGAACAGGCTGACGCTGTATTTTCGGACACCCTCTCAGGCTTAGCTTAAAGGAGCTTGTATGAATTTTGTAGTCAGGGTGGAGTTATGCCCGAACTGTGATTCGCCGAACACCGAGAACCTGGTTCGGGTACAGACCGGTCGTCCCATCAGGGTGTACGTTCGCTGCAGGGAGTGCGGCACGTTTGTTGCCCGCTATACCCTGGAACGCTACACCTCGGACAAAACCTACGAATCCCTTCTGCGCTTTATGCGAAAACACGGTCACTCCATCGCCAGTCGTTCGCGCGCTCAGGAACTGGAGGGATTTTCAAAAACGGTGCAGGAGGAGTTTTGTGAGACCTCGGATGCGCCAAAGAGCAACCTCAGGTTGGAAGAAATAATCTGGGAGCATAAGCACCAACGATAGGGATACGTTGTGTTACGGGCGGGGTGTTACGGGTTGCTTAGGAAGGACTTGAGCGTTGCCAGACTCCTCTCTGCATAAGCCTCGCGCCGTGCCTGTTTACCCTTAGGTACTGGGGATAACGTGGGAAGCAGGGCAAGGATGGGTTTGGTTGGGCTGAAGCGAACGAGCAACGAGGCGTATTCACCCTGACCGGCAAGACGGGCAAGCAGAGCGCCCAGCATGGTCTGTGGGGGAAGAATGAGGGACGGGTCTCCTGAGATTAATCGAGTCGCGTTGATACCGGCTACGAGACCGGTGGCGATTGCCGAAAGATAGCCTTCGGCTCCGGAAAGCTGGCCGCAGACAAAGAGATCGGGACGTTTGCGAAACTGAAGGGTCGGCTCAATCAGCCTGGGCGCTTCGATATAGGTGTTGCGGTGCATCCTGCCGCAGCGCAGGAACTCGGCATCCTCCAGACCGGGAATCATGCGGAACACCCGCTCCTGCTCAGAATTTCTAAGATTGGTCTGGAACCCCACCAGGTTGTAGGTGGTGTGCGCTCGGTCTTCAGGGCGCAGTTGAATAACCGCATACGGCCTGCGGCCTTCGGCGTCACGAAAACCGGTGGGA
>JAUVJT010000229.1 GCA_030592225.1 Candidatus Stahliibacteriota bacterium
CGTGGCAGGGTTCTGGCCGCCCGGCGCGGCCTGTGTGGTTTGTTGAATCATTGAATCTCCTTTCGGTGGCTGACCACCTTGGGTATGTCGCAAGATGCGGTCATCATCTATCTAAAGACGGATTTCAGCCCAAAAAGGTTTGCTTTTTCCGCCGATTGCCTTACAATAACTGCAACGCTCAACCATGGAGGATATATGGAAAACTCTCTGAAACGTGTCGCGTTCCTGGGGCTTGGAACCGCAACCGCGACCAAGGAAAAGATTGAAGCGGGGGTACAGAAACTGGTTAAGAAGGGCGAGATAACCGCAACTCAGGGCAGGCAACTTGCAAAAAACCTCTGGGCTGATGCAGAACGCCACAGCAAGGAAATCAAGAAGAGGGTTAACGACGGAATAAAGGAAGGTATGGCCAAAGCGGACGTGGCAAGGATCTCCGACGTCGAGGCGTTAAAGCGCCGCATCGCCCAGTTGGAGAAGAAACTGGCAGGGCACGAGCGTAGAGCTTCGCATACCCCCAAAAAGAAAACCGCTCCTGCTGCGAAGAAGGCGACTTCTTCGGGGAAGAAGACAGCAAAAAAGGGAACTGCCCAAAAGCCTGCGTTGAAGAAATAAACGCTTGCAATCAGTTGGATTTCAGCTATCATTGCCTGCAAACTAGGAGGCGAGTTGTTTAAAAAGATTGTACTGGCCACCGACTTCAGTGCTCGGGCCGAGATCGCCCGTGAGGTAACCATAAATCTGGTAAAAGGCACCAAGGCCAAGGTGACGGTAGTGACCATTTACCATCCTTCGGACTACATGATGTGGCACGACCTTTTTCCGCCTACAGATAAGGTGGAGAAATACGAACAGAAGTTCCTCAAGGAACTTATTTCAAAGAAACTGCACGACTACGCCAAGAAATTAGAGAAGGCAGGCATCAAGATCAATTACGTCATGAAAACCGGTATGGTTGCAAATGGAATCGTTAAAGCCGCAAAAGAAGTCAAAGCGGACCTTATCGTTTTGGGTTCCCATAGTCAGCGCAGCCTTGGCGACGTACTACTGGGCGGCACCGCAGTGGGCGTGCAGGCCAAGTCCCCATGTCCGGTGCTGATAGCCTACTCCAAGGTCAAACCCAAACCAAAAAAGAAAACCAGCAGAAAACCAAAGAAGAAATAAACATTCGGATTTAAGACATTGTGGAGGTCGACCCCAGGTTGGCCTTCTTTTTTTCCCTCAATCTCTTATCTGCGCGAACAAGAGAAAATCAGATTACCGCCGCTGCCAGATTGACCGCAGCGTGAGCAAGCACCGCAGGCCAGATTGAGCCGGAGCGAACACGGATCAAGCCGAACAACAATCCTCCCAGAGCAGTTGTGATGAATATGTTGGCGGCAAGTCCGGGGTCTACTGAAAACTGCGGAAATATCTCAACCCCCACGTGCGCCAGGTGAAGGAAGCCGAACAGTAAAGACTGAAGGACAAGCGTCGTCCAGAGACCCAGGCGGTCACGCCAGGCTGTAATCAATAATCCCCGGAAGAAGAACTCCTCGGCCAACGGGGTAAGCACTCCGCCGATGAGTGCAAGTCCTATTTCAGTAAAACCGAAGTGGAGCGCCCGCCACGCCTCAGGCAGGAGGGATTTATCCATGGCAATAATCCAGTCCCAGGATGACGGCAGGAGGAAGCGATTGGTAAGCGCCAGAGACGCTCCCATAATCAAGCCGCCGCCGATGGATATAAACCACCATCCGGGCTTGAATTTTACAAACCCCAGCTCCTTTCTGGATTGGACTCGGACAATGAGCAGCACGACCACGAGGCAAAGCATCTGTGCCGATAACGCCAGCATAGCCCCTGTGACACCACCCGTAACACCGCGCAGCAGATGCCCGAATCTCAGGATGCTTATTACAAGCAGGAAAATCGCAGTCCACAGCGCTGTGTTGCCGAAAGGGTCGCGGAAAAGCCTCAACCCGGCTGCCTTAGATTCTCTCGCGCGGCGGCACACCGACAGACATCCTGAAGCTGACCCGTCGGGTCGAGGAAAGTCCTACATACGCCCTTATCGGCCCTATGGGGGTTCGGGTACCTATCCCCGCTCCTGCACCCATATAGGTTTCATTAAGGATTCCCTCGCTGTATACGAAGGGATTGAAGGCCGCCATATCGGTAATCAACTCTAGCCGAAAGGGATAGCGCTCGTTCCCTAACAGATCGAAGAGCCGATAGGCAAGAACCACGCGTGCGCTGATGTATTCGCTGCAGGCAAACTCTTCTTCGCGCGCACCCAGCAAGCCGGCGCCTCCCAGGCGAAAAACCTCCGCACTGGGCAAGCTGTCCAGGCCAAGCCCGTAACACAACCCGTATCCCAGTCCGGTTCCCAGCACGATAAGATCGCTGAATTGAAAGTAACGCTGCACCTGTACTCCGCCCTTGAGGAAGCCCTGGGGCGAGGTGACGTTGGGAAGACCAAACTTGGAGGAAAGTGTAAAATCAAGTCCTTCGTTGGGGAAACTGAGATCGTCAAGGGTCGAGAACCTGACCTTAAACGTAGGCCCGGAGACCACCTCGTCGCGGTTCTCATCAACCACCAGCGGGAACTGGTGGTAATGTTCGCGGTGAGCGTAACCAGCCCTGAAGTAGCCGGTACGTCCCAGGGAATAACCAAACTCGGCCTCGGCTCCCGTAGTCCAGGTAACGTAATCAAAAAGCCAGTAGCCCTGCTCGTAAAACGAATGGCGGGTGACGTTTCGATAACCCTCCACGCGGTAGGTAAAGGGAAGGGCAAATAGTCGTGCGCCGGTAATGCCCACTCGCCAGTCACGAGGCTCTCCCAATATGGTGCTGAAACCGAGCCTGATGCCCGTGCCGAACAGGTTGCCCTGGGCGACCTCGAAGCGAACCGCAAAACC
>JAUVJT010000032.1 GCA_030592225.1 Candidatus Stahliibacteriota bacterium
CCCAGGAAGTGCCTGGGCTTCAAAACACCCCTCGAAGTCGCTAACCTTAGTGTTGCACTTCAACGTTGAATGTAGGACTTACTTTAATTGGGGGTTCATGAATGACACGATCCGACTTACACCCAAAGAGCAATCTACGACAGAAGGTGACAATTATTTCGAAATACTTTATCATGGCGACACCCTCTCGATGAAAGTTGAGTATTCGCATTATAAGGACAACAACGCAGCATCAACAACTCGTTTGACGGGAATAGGTATTATACAGCAGTTAATTTCTTTCCGATACGGGGAAGAAGGTTACTCAAATATCTCCGACCGTCTCCTGTATTTCTACAACGGGGTTGACACGATCTGGAAAGCGGAATAGGAGGTTGATGATGCAACAAAAAAGGAGGAAAACATGAAAAGAGTTTTGGCGATTTCTGCGATCCTTGCCGGAATCGCTTTCCTGGGATGCAATAAGACGTACGAGCCTGACCCGCCCACCTTGATTGCGCCCGCTAACGGCGCGGTTTTCGACACGCTTCCGCCCGCCTTCGTCTGGAACTCAGATGAGTTTGCAGACGGCTACAAAATCATGATAGACGACGCTAGTATTACGTCGGTAGATTGTTTGATATCTATCGATGTGGAGGATACCACCTACACCATGCCGCAGGAAACGTTCGATACCCTGAAAAATGGAATCTATTGCTGGGTAGCAGCCGTATGCAAGGATCCTGACGACAACGACATCGGTGTCATAACCTGGGGAGAAAGTTGGAGCTTCGTCATCAACAAACCAGACGAACCGCAAGGCCTCGACCTCGACACAACCTACTTCCCGTTCGGACTGGGGTATGAGTGGTGTTACGAAAGGTATGAGTGGTATTGTGATGAAGATGAATCTTGGATTGCTTACGATACCTTTACTAACACGGTAACTGATTCATTCTGGGAATCAGATACATTGTTTTTTCAATATAACTCAACCACTTCTTATGTCAGGATCTGGAAAAATAAAACTGAGGTACTCGGAGAAATAATTGAGTTGATACCTGAACCTGAGACCCGAATTAAGACTTCACCCTGGGGCACAGAGAGTACCTTTTCAATAGGCTACAAAGAAGATACTCTCTCTGTTTCTGAACGGTATCAAGCCCCTGAAGGTGTTTACCCTGATGAATATAGTGCGAATAACACGAGATTAATTGGAATCGGCTTTATAAGAGGCGGACACTCAGTAGATAGCCCTGTCAATTACTGGGGTCATGGAATCTCCGATCGTCTCCTCTACTTCTACAACGGGATTGACACAATTTATAAGACGGATTAGGAGGTTCAAAATGCAAAATCAGTTGATAATTAGGAGAAAAGAAATGAAACAAGCCCTCAAGATAGTGGCGATTATAGTCGTAATCGCGGCAGCAATCATTGGATGCAACAGGGTTGACCTGGCGGCGCCGACCTTAATTTCACCTGCTGACGGCGCGCCCCTCTATTCAGGGCTAACCTTTATCTGGAGTTCGGGTCAGGAAGCCGAAGAGTACGTAATCCACGTCTGGACCGGCTCCACGGACGTAATCCAGGAGACGCTTACCGATACGACCTACGTAATGTCGGACAGCGCGTTCTCGGCGCTTACCTACGGCGCCTACAATTGGGCAGTGGCTTCGGTGGCCGGTTCCCGGCAGGAGTGGAGCGAAACCCGCAGCTTCTCCCTGTCGCAGCCCGGGGCACCTGTGCTAATAGCTCCAGAAGACGGCGCGATCTTTGATGCCGAGCCGCCCACCTTTGTCTGGCATGCCGATTCCTTGAATCCCGACTATGTGATTCGTGTTGTATTCACCACCGACACCAGCACAGTACTTGAAGACACCCTGACCGATACCACCTACGCGATGTCAACGGAAGTGTTTGACGGGCTAACCAATGGCACCTACTCCTGGTGGGTGGGCAGCGTGGTAACCAACGGGTTGATCTTAAGCAGCACTCGCACCTTTGATATCGATAAACCGATTCTACTCGATCTCGACACCACCTACTTCCCGTTCGGGCTGAGTTACGAATGGAAGTTTGAACAACATGAGCACGGTTACGACGATTCGGACGCATGGAATAATTACGATACTTTCCGTGTATGGGTTGTAGATTCATTCTGGGTAAGTGATACCTTATTCATCCAATTGCAGAGCGAAGGTACCAGGAGCTACCCTGGGCAAATCTACGAATTGAGTAACCCTGTCAAGATCATAAATGACAGCATACCCATAAGCATGCCCGGATATTTCTTCACCGCACACGATACAATACCTCTTTCTACGAAACATGATACGACCTTGACCGCGACATATGGATTAACTTCAGCTTATTCTGAAAACCTCCTTTCTATTAATCTGGAATATGAGAGAGGTGTGTCAGATGAGTGCTGTTATAACAGGCTATCAAGGCAAAAAGGTATCGGAACTCTCTCCCAGAGGTTTGGCTGCGATTCGCCATGGGCAAGTTCTACAACTTATGACCGCCTCCTCTACTTCTACAACGGCCAGGACACGGTCTACAAGGTGGATTAGCGAAACCTTTTAGACCCCCGGATACGTCTTATTCATAAAAGTTTGCCGCGCCGCAACCGACGGAATAAATCGTTGACAACGCGGTATTTCTTTCTAAACTAGGAGTGAGTCATGAAGATATTACTATTTCTATACTTGGCCGCACTGCCTCATAAAGAGGTGCTGACCTACGACGTGCATCTGGGGCCGCTGTACGCCGGCGAGATGAAGCTCTCGTTTAGCCAGACCGAATTCGAGGGCCAGCCCTGCTACCGGTTCCGCTCGGTGCTGACCTCGCTGGAAAGCCTTTCATGGCTGTTCGTGCTGAACGACACCATCTACTCCTACGTAACCCGGGACTCCTTCAAGGTGCTTTACGTTGAGAAGCGGATGCACGAGACAAACTACGACACCATCATCAGGGTACGCTACGACTGGGAAACCAACCGCATTCTGTACGAGGATGACTCCTCCTACCCGCTCCTGCCCGGCACCCTGGATATCGTGTCGATATATTATTTCTTCAGACTCAACCCGCTGGCAGTAGGTGAGGAGCGCGACGTGGTGCTGCACGCCGACCGGGTTACCGAAACAGCAACCGTCCAGGCGGTTAAGGAAGTGTGGGTACGCTCGCAAGCCTCGCCCCAGGGCAGATTCTGGACAACCAAGCTGGTTCCTGACGTATCGGGCAAGGGCAGCTTTGGCTCGGGCGGCAACCTGATCTTTTACCTGACCAATGACGACCACCTCTATCCTGCGTTAATCAGGACAGTTATGACCATCGGCTCCATCAACGCCCGCCTGAAATGGGTATGGAGGGAGCCGTAATATATCTCCAATCTCCACGATATCGCTCCCTCTCCCTTTGGGAGAGGGTTGGGGTGAGGGAAAACTCACCGACAATACAAGAGGAATGATTATGACGACATCATCTAAAAATTCGAACATCCACGCCGTGCTCCTGGTCGGAGGAAAGGGTGAGCGTTTCTGGCCGCTCAGCACGCCG
This sequence comes from Candidatus Stahliibacteriota bacterium, assembly GCA_030592225.1. Taxonomy (GTDB): domain Bacteria; phylum Hydrothermota; class Tepidihabitantia; order B3-TA06; family B3-TA06; genus B3-TA06. Next base: position 3,541 of record JAUVJT010000032.1, read on the forward strand.
GAAAGACCAAAACAATTCTTGAAGATATTTTCACCCAAATCAATGGTAAAAGAGACAGCCGACCGCATAAGCTCGCTGATACCAAAGACAAACGTCCACTACGTGCTCCCCCCCCATCTGGTTGATTCGTTGAAGCAGGAGATAGCAGGCGTCAAGAATAAGAACATGATAATTGAACCCCAGGGTCGCAACACCGCTCCGGCCATTGCGCTTGCCGCAAGAGCGCTGCGGGACGAACCTGATGCTGTGATGGCGGTGCTGCCCGCCGATCACCTGATATCTCCAGAAAGAACGTTTCTTGCCGACCTTAAAACTGCAGCCCGATTGGCAAAAAAAGGATACCTGGTAACCTTCGGGATTCCCCCGGACAGGCCTGAAACCGGCTACGGATATATCGAGATTAACAAGGGCCAGCCGCTGGGTAGGCGAGGGTTCAAGGCCAAACGCTTCAGGGAGAAGCCGGATTTGCCGACGGCTAAAAGATACCTCAAATCGGGTAACTTCTTTTGGAACTCTGGGATGTTCGTGTGGAAGGTTTCTTCGATTATCCAGGCGTTCCGTGAACATCATCCCGGAATTTACAAGGGACTGCTCGATAGTGCCGCATTGTCTAAGGCACCCACTCTCAGGAGTTATGAAAAACTGGAAGCCGCCTCTATTGATTATGCCGTCATGGAGAAGGCCAGGAATGTGGCGATTCTGCCTGCAAAATTCCGTTGGGACGACGTTGGCTCCTGGAGCGCTTTAGAGCGTCATTTATCAAAAGGACTTGACAAAAACACTAGGATTGGTAAACTTATAGTACTGGACAGCGAAGGATGCATCGCGGTCGCTCCCCAAGGCGAGATTGCCCTTTTGGGCGTACGCGATCTTGTGATAGTAAAATCTGGAGATAAAGTACTTGTTTGTGCAAAAGATCGGGGCGCCGATATCAAGAAGCTTCTTGCCCGGCGGACTCGTTGAAACCCTAGGAGGTGCATAGATGAAACGTATAATTGCACTGGCTCTCATCGTATTGATGTTCGCGGCCGTAGGATGCGTACCGCGCAAGACCACCAAGGTCGTCTCTCCTGGCGAGGACTACTCGCTGTACGACATGGAGGAAACTACTACCACGACCACGACGACTACTACCACGGGAGCGACAGCGCCCGGCTACAGGGTGCAGATATTTGCCTCGAGCACCAATGAAGGCGCGGAGAACATCGCCAGTGAAGCGCGTTTCAAGTTCACTGAGAAGGTCTACGTCGAATACGAGGCGCCGTACTATAAAGTACGGGTGGGCGACTACAAGAACCGTGCGGACGTCGAGATACTTCGCGAGAAATCAAAAAATCTCGGCTACCCTGACGCCTGGATAGTCCAGACGGAGGTCAATGCCCAGTAAGCTGCTCGTAGCAACCGGCAACGAGGGTAAACTAAGGGAATTCAAGAAAGTACTCGCGGGGGTATGCGACGTTTTATCCCCCCGTGAGCTTTCGCTTTTATTACGCAACGTGAAGGAAGGCACCAATTACGCCGAAAACGCCGTTCTCAAAGCAAAAGTATACAGTGACCAGTTTGACGGATTGATATGCGGTGAGGATTCGGGACTGGAAGTTGATGCCCTGGACGGCAGACCCGGACCGCTTTCGGCAAGATACGGCGGCGAGGATACTCCGCATACTGAAAAGTGCCGATTGATTCTGAACGAGTTGAAGGACGTGGCACTGTATAACCGGACGGCACGGTTCAGGGCGACCATTGCGCTGGTTGATGGTGATAACGTTGAGACGTTCGAGGGGACACTTGAGGGCTGGATAGGTTTCGAGTACAAGGGAGAAGAGGGATTCGGCTACGACCCCATATTTATTCCGCAGGGATTCTCGCGGACAAACGCGGAGTTGGGCATGGTTATCAAGAACCGCATCAGCCACCGGGCCAAAGCGATCGGTAAGCTGGCCGAATATTTGAGAAACCGGTAGGGGCGACGCATACCCTATGAGCGCCTGAATCGCTCAAGGGGCACACTGTGCCGTGCCCCTACGAATATTCAAATCAACCCGGCGGCGCGGAGTTCGGCTTCGATGTCGAGTATCTTTTCCTCTACCGATTGGTTAAATATGATTTGTGAAATACCCTTCAAGTCAGAGTGAATTTCGGTTTTTTCTTTCGATAGAATACACACCCTATCACGTCCTAATTTTCCATAGAACCAACCTAGTTCAAAAATGACGTTTGGGCGAGCTTGGAAATATTGGTGTGTGTTACCTTTAACTGGCAGCCCTAAATTACCAATACCAACCACTATGCCTTCGGAAGGAGCGATTTGGTCATCCGGTGTCATCAGAATAAATGCAAAGCCCGCATCCTGCGCTTCCTGCTCAAACTTTTCGATAAGCGTGCGGCCTTGGCCAGCTTTCCACTTCATAACGATGCAATCAAGCTTGTAACGGTCCTTAAGTAAATCTCTTAATTTGTAAAGATTAGCTTCATCGTGGCCGTGAACGATAAAGACTTTGTTCGTCTCGACAGACTTAACCACCCCCACGATTTTGCCTTTTTGTGAAGGCAGCGTCCGATAGAAACCGATTTCCATTTTGTAAACGATGGATTTCAGGTATGTGTAATAAATATCTATCTTTTTAGCTAGTTCATTGATCCACTTTGACTTCGGCGGAGGCTTTTGAGAAAGTTCGTGGGCTTCTTCGAATAAACCACTGTCCTCTAAGAAACCCTCGACTTTCTCTTTCCATGATAACATTTTTTCATAAATTGAAACCTCAAGTCCAATGATGCTACACTTTTCGCTTAACTCAAATCTGACTTTGCTTAGCTCATCCAAGTATCCTTTTAACTGTTCTATTATCTTATTATCTCGATTCAGTGTCATGTGTATTCTCTTCTGTCCTTCTCCCCAAACACCTCGCCGGTGAAAACGAGCAGTTCGGTGCCTTCGTCTTTCCAGCAGTTGGCGTGCAGACCGGCTTTCATGCAGGTGTGTTCAAGAAAGGTTTGCCTGTCCCAGCCTTCTTCGACAGGAACCTGGGGCAGGAGCACGCCCTGATACGGACCTTGCCGCACCAGCAGACCGTGCTTACCCACCTGGACTTCCGAAGGGTCGTCTATCTTACGCAAGGGCGAGAGCACGGTTATCTCGATATCTATCTCGGTGAATTCCTCAGACCTTAATGACGGAAAACGGGGGTCGCCAAACGCGGCGGCGCGCGCCATCTCGGCTATCGTAAGGTAGAGGGGCTTTATTCCCTGGATGTAACCTATGCACCCGCGCAGATGGCCTCGTTCATGCAGGGTCACGAACGCGCCCTGCACCTGGGCCAGCCGCTCGGTCAGCGGCTCGGCGGAATCCCAGGTTCTGCCTTCCAGTTTCTCTTTGATGGCTTTTCTGGCAATCTTTATGAGTTCGGCGCGTTCTTCTGCGGTAAGCCGTTTCTCAGACGTATTCACCTCAATCGTCCAGTGAACGCAAACGCTGAGTAGCCGACAACGTAGCCGCCGCGCGTGCCGGTCGCATCGTTGGAGTTATACCCTGCCAGCCGGTGGGCTTTGGTGATGCCCATACGCTGAGCCGCATAGAGCAATGCCAGCACCCCGTCCCCGCCGCAGGCCGCGGCTGAACCATCGGCTAGACTTCTCTCCAGCCCCTGAGCGTCCAGTTGTTGCACGAGCTTCATGGTTTTTTCATCCGATGCCTTGCAAGCGTCGTAAGATTCCCCGTGGTACAGGTCGGTGGAGATGAGCGCCAGGATATCGGGGTTGGCGCCCACAATCTCAGCCAGCGCGTCAGCCAGTATCCGGGGATGCTCGCGCTGGAATGCGGCCGTCAGTATGGGAACTATCTTCACCTGGGGCAGCGCCATGGCCAGCGGCGGAATTTGAACCTCAAGCGAGTGCTCGGCCTGGTGAGACTCGATGTCGGGCGCAAACGCCTCGTTAAAGGCAATAAACCGGGAGGCGAGTTCGGCATCCACCTCAAGATCACCGAGGGGCGAGCGCCATACCCCATGGGGAAAAACCTGCATGTGCTTTGCGGGAATGCGATGCTGGGGACCGATCATCACCGCCGTTTTGATGCCTCTCCCCTCCAATTGCTTATAGGCCTCTGCAGCCGCCTGACCGGAGTATACCCAGCCCGCGTGCGGCACCTGGATGGCGCGGATGGGCTCATCTATGCGGGGGGACTTGCAGCGGGAAAAGAACTCCTCCCACATCGTTTTTGCTTCTGCGGAATCAGCCGGGTAGAACTGATTGTCCCATGACGGTTTACGTATCGTCACCACCACGTCCAATCTTCAACCAAGCAGCCTCTGGTGTTGAGTTTTTTTGAATCTGAGCGCCATACGTTTCCTTTTCCCAGTCAACCACCGCTCGTTATCTGCTAACCTATCAAACGATCGAGGTGCTCGCGAGCCTCGGCATGATCAGGATCAAGCTCCAGAACCTTGCGGAAGTGTTTTTTTGCCTCCTCCTGTTGATTCGAACCCTCAAGGGCCAGACCGTAGATGTAATGTGCGTGTGGGGTTGCATCTTTAGCGGCCATTACGGCCTTGAGTGTTTTTATCGCCTCGGAGAAGCGCTGGTTCAGGATGTAGAACTCGGCCTTTTCCAGCCGTTCCTGGTTGTGGTTAATTGTCTCCGGCTCCTTATTCTTCTTGCTCATTACCCTACATCTTTTTCAGTTTTGTGATGTCTTTTTCCTTGCCCAGGATGATGAGGTTATCACCCTCGCGGATTTCGTCTTCGGCTCCCGGAGCAATATTTATTTTCTCTTCGATATCGGGGACGCCTTTTTTATTGACCACGGGAATCTTGCTCTTGATGGCGATTACGTTCACGTCAAAGCGTTTGCGCAGGTTCAGGCCGGCCAATTTCTTGCCTATCATCTTCTTGGGAGCGGCGATTTCAACCAGATTGTACTCGTCTGACAGCTCGATGAACTCAAAGATACGCGGGGAGAGAAGGTTCTCGACCAGGCGTACCGCCATATCACGTTCAGGGTATATAACCCGGTCCGCGCCTATGCGCTTCACCAGTCTTGCGTGGCGTTCATCGGAAACCTTAACCACCACCTCCCTGACACCAATCTCCTTCAGGAGCATGGTTACCAGAAGGCTGTCCGCAATGGAGTCGCCAAAGCTTACCAGTGCAGTATCCACCTCGTCGAGTCCGGCATCACGAAGAGATTTTTCATCCGTGGCGTCAAGTTCCACCGCGTTAGCCAGTTCTGAACCCAGCTCTTCAATTTTGTCTGAGTCGCGATCGCAGGCAAAAACCTCGTAGCCGCGTTTAGCAAGCTCGAGGGCTACCGCCGACCCGAACGTGCCCAGACCTACGACAGCAAATATCTTAGGCATTTAACCCACCACTATGTTGGTTTTGGCAGGGTGTATGCGTGATGATCGGGTGTTTTTCACTAAAGCGGAACCCAAGGTAAGGGTTCCCACCCTGCCGAAGAACATCGTAAGAATAATTATCAGCTTGCCCCACGTGCTGAGATCGGCTGCAAAGGAAAGATAGGGCGACGTTGCCGACCCGGTTGAGAGTCCAACCGTACCGAACGCCGAGAAGGCTTCGAACGCACAATTCATTACATTTTCTCCACGATTGAATATTACGAGTAGCAGGAAGGAAGTCAAGACCACAAATCCTCCCAAAATGACCAGGGTGGTAGCGCGATGAATCTGTTCCGGCTTGATGGTTCTGCGCATCATCACGACATCCCCGCGGCGACGCAGCACCCTGCCTATCTCCGCGAACGCCAAGGCAACCGAGGTTGTCTTGATTCCCCCGCCCGTTCCTCCAGGGGATGCCCCGATGAACATGAGCAGCATAAGGATGAGCAGGGTATAGACCCGCATCCCTCCGACTCCTGCCAGATTGAACCCGGCGGTCCTGGGGGTTGCAGCGGTAAAGAAGGCGTTGAGAATCTTTGCAGGCCAGGAAAGATCGCCCAGCACGCCGGTGAACTCGGTTATCAGGATGAGAAGTGTTCCTCCAATAATCAAGACTGCAGTTGTCGTAAGAACCAGCCTGGTATGCGTCGCAATCCTTAAGGTTTCCCGCCGCATATGCTTCCACTCATCACTGATTACTATAAACCCCAGGCCCCCGATTATGAAGAGTGCGGGTATCAGGAGACCAACCAGTGGATCGGCTTTGAATCTGGCCAGGTTGTCCGGAAACGTCGAAAAGCCCGCGTTGCAGAACGCGGAGACAGACTGGAAGATGCCGTGGTAGATTGCGCCGTCCCAGGCCATCCCGTGCCTGAAGCGAAACCAGAAAATAAGAATAACCGCGCCTGCCGCTTCAAACATCATGGTGACCTTGAATATCATGAACGCGAAGCGCCGCAGGTTGCCGTAGCTCAAAAAGTTTATGGATTCCTTCATGAGGATGCGCTGTCTTAAAGATATGCGGCGTCCCAGAAGAAAGAAAAGCGCCGATGACAGAGTCATGTAACCCAGGCCGCCTATCTGAATCAATATAAGGATAACTATCTGGCCGAACAGGGTGAAATCATGTGGAGTGACCTTGACGATAAGGCCGGTCACGCAGGTGGCCGAGGTTGCCGTAAACAGGGCGTCAATCAACGAACATCCGTGCGATGCAAACGGCAGGGAAAGCAGCCCGGTGCCCACGGCTATCACAATGACGTAACCCAGAGCCAGCAGTTTTCCCGGATTAACTGCCGAGCGCTGGCTGACAGTAATCTTTGAAGGCAGGTTTGAACCTGATGAGTCGTTCACAATCCTATTGTCCTTTTGCAGACGCTTTTGTCAACCCGCCCGCCCGTAACACCCGTAACACAACCCGCAACCCGTAACACATCCCGCAACACACCTTTCAATCTTTATCTTCCACAAGAGAATAATCCTCATAATATATTTCTATAGAAGCCTGCGCGTCGTCGGGGGTGTCTAGTCACAATCGCCATGCCTCCAATTCCTCATCGGTCGCCGGCTTGACTGTCACCACCTGTTCGGTTCCTTCCTCACCCCACCAGGTCACCTCAACCTGCTGCTCGGCTCTGGCATCCGAATACCTTGCCACGATTCCTGCAGCCCACCGTAACACACGCAACACCCGTAACACACTTCTTTCATCTTCATGGTCAGAAGTACCAGCAAATACAAGCCCGATAGGGCTGCCCGGGCCTCTTACCTCCACCCGTAACATATTCCATAACACATCCCCTATATCCTCGGCAAATGCCAATAATCTCTCGTTCTCTTCCTGGTTGCGTCCCACTATGAGCTTCGGCCCACCAGGATACCGGAAGTGCCTCCCTGTTTTCAATAATCCAACCGTTTCGTCGGTCGCCTCTCCTGGACGATCAAGCAGGTCTCCCAGCTTGTTGGAATACTGGGGTTCGGTCAACAGGCATCCACCCGCTGGCGTGGCAAAGTCGGTTATCCCCCAGCGTTCGGCCAGTGCAAGCTGCGGCTTGCGCCCCCTGCCCTCAATCGCCATCAGTTTGCTGCGATCCACGAGTTCCTTCTTTTCGACCTCGGTTTCAGGAAGCAACTGGGCAGATAACGGCCTCAGGAGCAATCCCTGTAATCCGGCTTCACGCTCGATGATATCCAGCGACTGCCGGTTCTGGCTCATGGGTCGCTCCCCCAGCACCTCGCCGGAGGCTATGGCATCGAATCCTTCCGCCAGAAGTATCTGCTTCGCCTTGCACATGAACAGGATTTTGCAGTCAATGCAGGCGTTGAGCGCACGACCAAAGCCGTGAGGGGGAGTTTCGAGCAAGGGACGAAATTCGGCAAAGCTCACTTTTACCCGTCGGACAGGAATGCCCCATTCGCCAAGATAGCCCTCGCCTTCTAGCTTATCCATACTTCCCGTAAACGGGGTGATGAAGTGGATAGCTTCAACCTCAGACCCCGTCTCTTTAAGAAGTCGGGCGGCCAGCAGGCTGTCCAGGCCGCCGGAGAAGAGTAATAGTACACGAGCGTTCATTGAAATCCTAGAGAACCACAGAGTAGGGGCAAGGCATGCCTTGCCCGCATTTTGCTACAGAAAGGACGATGCATACCCTATGAGCGCCTGAACCACTCAAGGGACACGCTGTCATCTGTACCCTGTAAACGCAATGTGTGTTCAAAGGGCAGACCCTGGTTTATTTGTCATTTTCAGACAAGGTCTGATGTTCAAAGGGCTTTAATGAATTCTATTGTTCCGCCAATCCATTCGTAGACCAGGAAGTAGAGCCTTCCAATCAACAGCGAGACACGAGACATCACGGTGTAGCCGAACGCAGCGCCGAACGAGACCATGATAAATATGATACCCACGCGCGACACCCCGCCCAGAAATCCTTTATGCGGCTTGGAGAAGTAGAAGTAGATGATGGAGGAGATAACACCGGTGAACAACAGGATGTTGCCTACCACCACCCACAAGTCAGGTCCCCAGAAGGGAACGAAGGTGGCCTGAACCTGGGGCAGCTGTACGCCCTGGATGCTTCCCGTGATGGCAAGTCCGGTTCCCAAACCGATGGTGAACGCAATGGGCCAGCGGGATATCCACCCCACCTTGGGACCGAACCAGCGGGTAAGCATCATGAACCCGAGAATGGTGGGAATCACCAGAATCCAGGCTTCCCAGAAGGCGGCGCGTGAACCCGTATCGAGATAGAGGTGCCAGTTGGCTGAAAACTCGTTAATCAGCTGCTGTTCCATGGTGAACTTGGCGGCAAATATCACCCAGTACGCGGCGGATACCCCCACGTACAGATGCTCGGCGAATTTGTACAGGGGGTTGTCCTTGTAGAGGAAAGAAAAGATGGCAATGGTCAAGGTGGCCGCAATCCACAGTCCAAGAATGGTAGGGAAGTTCATTTCTTCCTCCTTGAGTGCGCGTTTATTATGAACTCGGAGATGCTTCCTATCACGATCAACAGGATTATCAGGATGTGAGCGGCTGACTGGGCAGGCATCCCGCGTGATGCCAGTCCCTTACGGTTAATCAGGGATTCGTACTCGCTTGCGCCTTTAAGTCCGCCTAACAGTCCCACCAATTGGCCTGACTGCAGGTAGGGGTAAAGGTCGGGAGCAACCACACCGGTGACGCCGCCTATTATCTGCTGGCCGAACCGGGCGCCTGCATAGGCAATCCAGGTCTCGACCTGCATGCCGTGAGCGAAGCTGACCAGAAGCGCTATGTCGTCGTAGTTGTGCACGTTCTGCATTACGGGCAGCGAGTCAACATTTGCGTTGGCGTAATCCTGAGCGTAGAAGTCGCGGATCTCGCGTCCCATGCCCACCATGATGGCCACCATGCCTGGTCTGTATCCCAGATTTACGTAGTCTACCCCGTATTCTTTCCCATGTTCAGCAGCACCGCGCTCCAGGGCTTCCTGTCCCAAGGGCAATCCGGTGGCAATGTTCGCGACCAGTATGATCTTCAAATCTTTTTTAAAGGCGTGGTGAGTCATGGCCACAATCATGGGGTGACATTCGGGATAGCTGGTGGCGTCATAATCAACCGAAAACATCACGACCGAACCCGGGGGCAGCGAGTCCATGGCGTTGAATGCATTCTGCGCCGGTTCACCAACCTCAAAGGGAATGGAAATTGTTATCAGCATCGGCACGAGCACCACCAGTATCACCAGAAGAAAGATGATGCGTCTGTCAACCGACGTAAGCCATTTTACAAACTTCATTGCTTCCTCCTAGGTAGATGACAAGTAGGTTCGTTCGATGCCCAGAATAATCCGCACCGACATGGCAACCACGCCCAGGGTGACGCCAATGAGGATGCCGCGACGAGCAGCGGTCTGAGGCACCGACATTATCCATTCCTGAACGTGGGGGGCCAGACGCACTGCGTCGTGGGGAAAAATGAGGAGCAGCACTGCTACGGCTGCGCCTATCACCACCAGGATGGCGCCGAACACCGGCTTGCGCATGAAGAATCTGTATATACCCGCCGCAATCAAAAGAGTAGCCAGGGCGATGACAGCGGGGATGACTCCCATGGTTACGCGGCCTACCATCACCAGTATTGCGGCAATGAGGAGCAGGGTGGCATCGAGGGTCCTTGCCCTGAAGGCGCGGTAGGCGGCGGAGGCGATGAAAAAGGCAAGCAGCGCAAACATGGTGCCCTGAAGCGGAACCATGATCCAGCGATACACCCAAAAGAAGCTGCCTATCTCATTAAGCGAAGCGAACTCCAGCGGGGTGCCGTATTTGGCCCAGGTGACGATGCCGGCGGCAAGGGTTCCAAAAAAACCCACCAGGGTCACTATGCTGTAGAATGTATCCTTGCTCTTCCTCGATATCTTGCGTACGTGGTGTTTAACCAAACTGTCAACTCCCAAAAGCAGGGTGAACCCGCTAAGGATGGCCAGCCACACCAGCATGCGCTGCTCAAGGCTTCCGAACGGCTCGTGAGGGATAAAGAAAGCCACCACGATAAACACGCCGGAAAGGAAGGTTATGACGAGAGGTAATGTTCGTTTCATGCGCGCTCCTAGGTCGTGTTAAGGAAGCCAATGAGCTTGGCAAACAAGTCAGTGAATAAATTTGTCTCAGCGCCGGATATGGAAGATACCACCGCGCCGGTGGTTCCAACCACCGCTGCCGCGACCATAGCCAAAACGATGATGAGCTTGGCCAAATCCTCGCTCTTCAGGGAACCCATTAGCTGCGGGTCTCTATCAAGGTAAGCGGACGCGGCAAAAAGCTCCTCGCCGATCAGCGTATAATCACAGGCGGCCACAAAAAACGGCAGCTGGGTGGCCCGGTCGGTTCCCGCGATCTGAATGGCTCCCACCGAGTGCGCGGTCTCGGCAAGAATAAGCGCTTCGGCGTAAAACACACCCTGCAGGAACACCGTGCCCGGCTGCTCGCGAAGCATGATGCCGTCAACGCCTGCCGCGTACCCGAACTGATCCTGGGTCAGGAAGGTGATGTCGTTCGCGTTGTAAAGATCAGGTCGTCCGGCTTCAACAAATCCCTGCTTGACCGTTTCCTGAGCGGCAGTCATAACTATTGGGTCGTAGTTGGGAACGAGAATCCTGGTCTCATACTCGGCGGCGCGTTTGGCAACCCGGCGCAAAATGGAAAGCGATGCAATGGTGGCCACGTCGGTCAGGTAACCGATGCCGAAAGAGTAAAGAATCGGCTTACCCATCTCGGTAGA
>JAUVJT010000151.1 GCA_030592225.1 Candidatus Stahliibacteriota bacterium
ATAATCAGTGACGAGGATATCAGGTTGATAGAGTCAAGGCTTAATAACAGACCCAGGAAGTGCCTGGGTTTCAAAACACCCCTCGAAGTCGCTAACCTTAGTGTTGCACTTCAACGTTGAATGTAGGCTCTTCTGAAACGATATATCTCTCACGATCCTCCGGCCATCGCCAGAAGGTAAACGGCCCGACTTCAATCTCTTCAGCCAATTGAAGCCAGGGCAGGACTGCAAGGAATTTAGGTTGTTCTTTCGACACTTTCTCCTCCTGGATAGATTCTTTATCACCTCCACCGTCTCTCCTTCGGAGAGCCACCTCCCCCATCAAGGGGGAGGAAATCCCCTTCCCTGGTGGAAGGGGTCGACACTCCAAATGAGGGTCGGGGGAAGGGGGTCACTCTAACATCTTCTGTACAGCCACCACGCGGCCGATGATGCGATCGGGTTCGCCCATAACGTGGGGCGGGTACTCGGAGTTGGCGGGTGTGAGGATGTGGATATTTTTGCGCCCCTGGCGGGTAATCTTGAGTTCCTTGATGGTGGTCTCGCCGTCTATGAGAGCTACTACAATGGCGCGGTTCGCAGGCGTGGTGTCCGGACAGATAATTACCCGGTCACCGTCGGAGAGGCGCGGCTCCATGGAGTCGCCGTGCACGATAAGGGCAAACGTCTGCGGATGCTTTGCCGTGGCCTCAGGAACGGGCAAATGCCCCAGCACCACCTCGTTGGTGTACTGTGGAAAACCTGCCGGAACCTGACCCAGTACCGGAATCCAGCGAACCGGCAGCCGGTCGGCCTCGGGCACGTCCGGCGGCTGCGTCATTTCGCCCTCACCGGTCACCAGCCAGTGCAGTGTCACCTTAAGCTCGGATGCAATCTTGACCAGAAGCTCAACGTCAATCCCCCGCTCCCCGCGCTCGTAGCGCACCAGCGAGTTGCGGTGCACCCCCAGTCGAGCGCTCAACTCCTCCTGGTTAAGCTCGTGCGCCCTGCGTGCGGCACGGATACGCTGGCCTACCAGTTTATCTGAAGTTTGTTCTCTTTGCATTTTATCCCCAATCGGTTGTGGAAAACCGCATAAAGAACCCAGTTAGTTGCAAGTTAGCTCCATTCACCTTGACATTTCACCCATTTGGGTTATAATTCCAACAATGACTGAAACCATTTGGGTGATTTTACCCATAAAAACCCCAATGTCAAGGGGGAGTGACTATGAAGAAACAAGGGATTGCTGACGTGTGTTGCTGGCGGGACGCAGACCTGGTCCTGTCCCAAATCGCCAGACTCCAGAAACGTCTGGTCAGAATAAGGGAAAGGGCCGAGGGGCAAATTGCAGCCATCGAACAGAGGCTGGGGGAAGCAAGCGACGAGCTTCTGCCGGAAATAGAGGAAGCCAGGCAGGAGCTCGAACGCTTTTTCAGACAGAACTCAAAAGGTATGCGTTCGCGCAGTCTGCCTTCGGGCAGGATAGGCCTGCGCTCCACACACAGGATAGAGATATCACGTCCCCGGACAACCCTGCGCAGGCTTGTCAAAAGGGGACTGGGCGACTGCATCAGGGTGCGGCAGGAGATTGATCGCCAGGCCTTAGGACGCCTGGATGCCGAAACGTTGAGAAGCGTGGGCATCAAACGCGTTGAGCGTGAGACCTTCTACGCCGTTCCCAGGACTGAAAAATGAGCACTCTTCACGGAGAACGCAGCGTTGCAGAGGTCGGGGCGCAGATAGATGCCGCTCGCCGGGAGCGTGACGCCATCGTATCACGCCAGACGTTTTACTGCAAGCACAGAAAAAAGCTGACCTCGCCTGCCGAATGTCACGACTGCTTTGTCAAAATGCCATACCTGGAGCGCCTTACCCGCTGGGATGAAAACCGGATGAAGTGCATAGAGGTTCATTGCGTTCCGCATCCGCAGAAAGAAAGGGACGAGATAGATGCATCCTTTCCCTTGAGGAGGCTTGCTCCGAAGGACAAAGGAGTGGGTGAGGAGCCCGGTCCGCCCGCATCGGAACATTATTCTATAGAAGAATACCTCAGTCGCGCCATGCTCGAGTTTTTGCTCGACGCCGACGTTCTGGCCGAGCGCTTCGAGGGCTGGTGGATGAATCTGGCCGATGCGGCGCGCGACAGGGTGCACGACAGCGCTCAGACCCAGGAGATGATTCTGTGGCTTGCCCAAAGACTGGAGAACTTCAAAAGGCTGGTGCTGCTGACGGGACGCAGGCCTGCCGAAATAAACACGAGAGAAAAAAGGAGGAACAATGTGGGGTGAAGAACTCACCATAAATCTTTTCGGAATAACCCTTCTGGGCAGCATAATAGTCGCTGCCGTGGTGGAAAAACTCAAGACCTGGCTGGGTACCGAGGGCTGGGTGAACACCCTCATCGCGTTAGGAGTGGGAGCGGCCCTGGGCGGCCTGAGCTATTTCCTGCTGCTGCTGCTGCAGCAGGCGGGAATGATAGAGCAGGTGATTCCACTGATTGCAGCGCTCATACAGGGACTTTTCTCAGGCGGAATAGCCGCAGGCCTGTGGAAAGCGGCACGCACCCTGGGAAAAAAGAGGTAGCACGTGTCCAGGGGACAGACTTCCATCATAGTAAAGATAACCACCGTCGCCTCTGTGGCGCTGCTCATAGGGGCCACAGGGGCGGCCGCCTTCGTGGCAGGATACAGCCTTGCCTTCAGTAAAGTGGCGGACGTGTATGCCGAGACCAGCGTGCTGAAGGCAAAGGCCGCGGAGCTTGAGGAACAGATTCTGCATCTTCGCAACTACGCGGTGCTGATTGATGCCATGGCAGTCAACGGCAAAGCGGTGAAAGAGCTGCAGAACCTGCCCATATTTTCGTCACAGGCCGGCGAGGAAAGCACACCGGCAGATATGCCCAAGACCGCGTCGCAATCAAAGACACCGGCGGAGTAGTCATGCACCTTTTAACCGTCAGACAAGCCGCGGCCCTGCTGCACTGTCATCCCTATTCGATCTACGCGGCAATCTACGAGGGGCGACTGAGCGCTCTTAAACTGAAAGGCAACGTGCGCATTCCAGCAGACGAGGTGGAGCGGGCGCTCAGCAGCCAGGAGAAAATCGAGACGACGTTGTCGGTGAGGAAGGTCGCCCGGATACTTACCTGTTCGCAATCAACCATTCTGCGGTTAATCCACGCTCGCAAGCTGAAGGCCAAACGCACCGGCGGCCGCTTCCTCATAACCCCGGAAGATTTGGAAAACTATGTATTGTCCCTGCCGAATGTGTAAGCCCGTACTGCGGGAAGCAGCATGCAGACATTCAAACCGGATGGCCGGTCGGCCCGGGCCGGCTGCAGAATTGTTTACGATTCCCTTTTTACTTGCGGTGAACAGGGAACTACGGAGGTGAAATGAAATCGTTGAGACCAATAGGAAAAGAACTGAGCGCATCGAGCGGTTCGGCCGCCTGGCTTGGCAACGTGCTCGACCGCATGCCGGTGACTAACACTGAGTTTTTGCAGCGGCATGAAGGACGGGGTCTGTGGGACGTGTTTGAAGAAATGATGCACGATCCTCACATCCAGAGCGTGTTCCGTTCCCGAAGAGCGGGCGTGGCCGGACGAAGCTGGGAGGTGGTTGCAGGAGATGATTCAACAAAGGCGCGCAGGATTGCCGGGTTCGTACGCAAAACCCTGGCCGCAGTACCCAACTTTGAGCACGCCCTGGCGCATCTCATGAAGGCCATTCCCTACGGTCACTCGGTGGCCGAGATAATGTGGCGCATAGACGCCGATGCAGTCAGGATTGACGCGCTCAGAACACGCAGGCCGGAGCGCTTCGTGCTGGAAGCGAACTCCGAAATAAAGCTTCTGGACTCAGAGAACGGTCAGGCCAAGGCTCTGCCATGTCGCAAGTTCCTGTGTCACAGAAACGACCCTCAGGACGACGTGCCCTACGCCGCTCCGCTTCTGCTTTCTCTCTACTGGCCGTGGTACTTCAAGAAACACGCCTCGGCATTCTGGATGGTGCTGGCCGAGAAGTTCGGCATACCCAGCGTAATCGGACGCTACCCGGCCCACTTTACCGACGCCGACGTGGGAAACCTCGTCCGTGCGCTCACCAACCTGCAGCAGGATTCGGTGGCCGCGGTGCCTGCCGACACAAAGGTTGAGCTTGAAAACATCCCGGTGGGCGAAAAGGGTTCTTTCTTCAGGGAGTTGTTGGACTTTATGAACGCCGAGATTTCCAAGACCGTGCTGGGCGGCACCCTTACCCAGGAGGTGGGCAGGGTCGGCTCCTACGCCGCGGCAAAAACCCACCAGGAGGTGCGCCAGGAGATAATCGCCGCCGACGCAAGGCTGCTGCAAACCACCCTGAACTCCACTCTGATTCGCTGGCTGGTGGACTTCAATTACGGCCCGGCCGTAACGGCGCCCCAGTTCGTGATAGACTACCTGCCGCCGAGGGGAACTCCCGAGTTCGCCCAGACGCTGAAGACCCTCTCGGAGATGGGCTACCGGGTACCCTCCCAGTTCATCGCCGAGACGTTTGGTTTGCCCGAGGAGGAAGAGACAGAGGAGTAGGTCTTGACATTTCAAAAAAGAGGAAGTATAATGACTTGGCCTTAACTGCAAAAAAATGGAACAAACTTGACATTTTAAAACTCGCTGCTATAATGGTGGCACTTAATCCGATAGGAGGTTACGATTCCTTTTCGCGAAACATTAAGGCTTCAATGCCTTTGCGGTTTTTCCCTATTGACATTCAGGCTTAGGTGGATATATTTCTATGCGAACCCTTGGAGAAGGATATGAGTAATGGTGAACTGGCTATATATGTAGAGGCAATTGCTAAGGGGGTTACGCTGGGTACGATAGAGGGGGCAAGTAATCTGAGGAAAGGGGTGAGAAAAATAATCAAAGAGAGAAAGAAAGAGAAGGTTTGGCGACCTTACGTTATTAGCAAGATTGAGTACATACATGGAGAAAGAATGAGTGGGAAACTAACCACATTTTATCCCCTGTTAGAGTTTGAAGACCCCAAAGAAGAAGGCAAGTATAAAGTAGGTTATGATAGATTTGATCTTGACGCAGAATCGCCGGAAGAAACGATAACTATGATAGACAACCAGACAAAGCCTTCAATTCCCGTGAGGGGACAAGAGATACTCTGTTCGGATATTAGAGCGCTAAGGTTTAGAAGTGGGAAAATACGTGATTATTATGTTATGGTCATTGATACAGCACCTTTCCCTATAGATTTATTATTAAACCCAATACCGGTAGAAACACAAAATAAAGAATCTAATGTTGAGTATGTTAATATAACCAGAAAAGTATTAGGTGATTATCCATGAAACCGGAGTGATTTGACAAGCTGCGAACTGATAAGTCCAAATAAGTCAGGAGCTTGTCTGTTATTAAACCTGAATTCTAGCTCTTTGAGGTAGAGATAC
>JAUVJT010000217.1 GCA_030592225.1 Candidatus Stahliibacteriota bacterium
CCCATTCGAGAGAGTGCCGGCTCCGCGCGGCTTTTTATATATGGTAAACTGCTAACTTCTGCAGAAAAGCAAAAAACTGACTGACCTGCAAATCCAATCTTTGACCAATCCCGCTTGACACACCGGTTAATTCCCCTATATTAACTTCTAAAGGAGTCAGGATGCATAAGGTTGTTGCAGTTGTTGTTTTGATTTTTGTGAGTGCGGGGTATGCCGGGGCGGATTGCTACGTGGTCAAGACCCAAAACACCGCTCTACTTGAAGAGTTCGCCGCCGGGTACGGGTTGGATGCAAGCCCGTTGATTACCTGGCCCGATGCTTCAGCACGGGTTATAGAGATGTTTGGCGGGTATCGGGTATTGGAAGGTGATGTCGAAAGATTGGTAGACGAGATTGCCGGCCTGCCCGGGGTGTGCTGGGTGGAGTATGAGCCGGTGCAGAGAATAGATGACTTGCAGTCAGGGGGGAGCTATTCCTATCCGGACACCGCGTTTGACGAACCTTACTGGCCCGACGACCCCATGTTTGCAGAGCAGTGGGACAAGGTGATTGCCAGACTCAACTGGGCCTGGCAGTTAACCAAAGGCGAGGGGATAGTCATCGCCATCCTCGACACCGGGGTGGATACCGATCACGAGGACCTTGTCGATAATCTCGTGCCAGGATACAATTTCATTGACACTACTGAAGTTGCCGAGGATGACCACTGGCACGGCACCCACGTTGCAGGCATTGCCGCTGCCCGAATAGACAACGCCACAGGCATCGCAGGCGCTGCAGGCGGTGCATCCATCATGCCTGTAAAGGTTGCTTTCAGTCATGGTGGATATAATAACCCCATCCTTGCCCAGGGAATCATCTTCGCTGCAGATCAGGACGCGGACATAATCAGCATGAGCCTGGGCGGTGTCCACTCGTCCGTGCTTGAAGATGCGATTAACTATGCCTGGGATTCGGGGGTGCTTATATGCGCCGCGGCAGGAAACGTTCACGAGGATACCTCGGAGTTCCCCGCGGCCTACCCGCACGTGATGTCGGTGGGAGCCACCACTGCGGGCGATTCAAGATGCTCCTACTCGAACTACGGGGAGACGGTTGCTATCTTCGCGCCCGGGGGAACCAGTTTTGAAGAAGTTCTTTCAACCACGTATGACGGTAACTACGGGTACGGGATGGGCACCTCCATGGCCTGTCCCCAGGTTGCAGGCCTGGCAGCGTTGATAATGAGTGTGCATCCGGAGTACTCCGCTCAGGACGTGTGGGACAAGATAGTTCAAACCGCCGATCCCATCCCGGTGAGCCTTGACTTAAGGATAAACGCCATGGCAGCGCTGGACATCATTGGGGTGCAGGAGAAGGAGGAGGGTCAGGAGGGCCAGGTGCCGGATGTGATTACCTCGGTCTCGATTCAGCAGGGCGAGGTAAGCTTTTCCTATCGGGGCCCTGCGTCCGGCTATACCTTGAACATCTTTGATGCGGCGGGAAGGAAGGTTCTGGCTGCCAGTGACCGGGTTGAGGATGGTGCAAGGATTACTTGTAATTTGCGGTCAGGCCAGGGGGTGTATTTCTGGGAGATTGAAACCGATGCCGGTTCTGAATCGGGTAAATTCGTTTATTTGAAATAATTACCCTTGCAGATTGCTGGAACGTTGTTCCGTTCGATCAGTCAATATCTGACACTAGCACCAGTTCACCTTGAAAAAAAAGACCCGACTCCAGCCGGGTCTCAGAAGATTTCCTGAATTTGCAGATTGCTAGAACGTTGTGCCGCTTGACCAGTCGAAGTCTGATACCAGTACCGGCGGCAGCATCATGGTCCCGCCGCGGCGCTCCGGGACGCCCAACATATTGGGGTTGCGAAGCATACGTATGGGCGAGTCGTTGAATCGCATCTGCTTGACCGCGTGTTTTATCTGGCCGTCTTCTATAAGAAACAGCCCGTCGCGGCTGGTCCCGGTAAGAATCAGTTCCATGGGGTTCACGTAGCGAATGTACCACAGGTGCATCACCAACAGGCCCCGGTCAATACGCTTGATCATCTGGTTCATGGTCTTGCCTTCACCGGACATAGAAAATGAGAACGAGGGAGACACAAGCGGTATGTGCTGCTTGCGCGACCAGTAGCGGGTATTCCACAGGTTGGTAAGAACGCCGTCTTTGATGAAAGTGGTTTTGCCGCGCGCCACACCGTCGTTAAAGACATCAATCGGATTACCGGAGTTAGCGGTATCCCCGGGGTTGGTGATAATGTTTATTCTCTTTGAAAGTATCTTTTTGCCCGTCTTGCCTGCAAAAAAGCTGCGTCCCTCGTCCGCGGCGCGGCGATTCATCTGGTAGGCCACGAACGGCATCATCTCACCCATGGCGCGCGCGGTCACCAGGGTTTTGTACTTGCCGGGCTTGAGTTCTTTTGGCTCGCGGCTCATCTCTGCGGTGCGGAACGCCTCTATGGCCAGCGCCTGGGGATTGATCTTGGATACGTCTTCTTCCTGGGCCACTGCCGATCCCGCCGAGGAATTGGTGCGGGCGGTAACCGAGAACTCGGCCTCTGTCCAGCGATGCTCGCCGGCAAGCCCCTCGGTGTTGGCCGCGAAAATAGCATAATCACCTGAACGGTAGATACCTGCCGCCTTCATCTTGCGCGAGGCGGCCTCGGCAGTTATCTCACGAATGACCCTGGCCTTGGTGTCAACTGCAAGCTCGGCGGTCAGGGGACGGAATCGTTCCACCTTCAAGTAGCGTTGTCCTTTGGGAAAACCGATGTATTCGGGATCCTCCGGCGACGCCTTGGCTGCCGTCTCCGCTTTGCGCAGCGCGGAAAGCACGCCGCGCGAGGAGACATCGGAGGTCTCTGATGAACCTCTGCGGTTATTGTGACATACCGTGACACTGAGGTTTATGCGATGTCTGGTGGTGTTTTGGGTTATGTGATTTTCAGCGAAGCGGGAGAGATTTTCGTTCTCAACCGTGAGGAAAATGCTGGCGCCCTCGACCTTTTTTTGCTTTCCTACGCGTTGAATGGTTTCAGCAAGCCACTCCGTGTTCATTTCTTCCCCCTTATAACCTTGATTTTCCGAACCCTTACCCAGGGACCGCCGTTGGTCATCTGGGCAAGCTGCATCGGCTCGCCCTTGCCGCAGTTACAGAAACCTCTGGGTTCCCAATACTTCTTGCCGGTGATGCCGTCCACCGCCCCCCAGAATTCGGGGGTAATCGAGGTGTAAATTACGTCGCGCAGCATCTTGCCTTTCTTGCCGTTGCGGATCTCATAGAACAAATCGCCGCCGAACTGAAAGTTGAGCCGGCGCTGGTCTATGGACCAGCTGCCGCGCCCTTGTATCAAGATACCCTTCTTGACGCCGGCCATGAGGTCTTCAGGGGAAACGCTCTTGCTGGTGGGTTTTAAGG
>JAUVJT010000054.1 GCA_030592225.1 Candidatus Stahliibacteriota bacterium
CCGTAACCCGTAACACACCCGTACCCGTAACACAATCTGAAAGTCTAAGAGGCTGCCTTCGGGCAGCCTCTTTTAGTGGGGAGAGGAGGGTGGAAGAGGGCGGAGGAGGGTGGAGGTTAAAGCAAATGGAATCGCAGGGTGATGGGTTTAGTGTCTGAGTGGATGTATATCATATACACCCCGCTGGGCAGGGAAGAGGTTTCAAAAGGAAGTCTATAGTTATTTGTAATATTCGAGGAGTTATGGACAGCTAGACGGCGGCCAGTTATATCGTAAAGGACAACTCGGCTAATCTGGATGTTTGAGGTGATAATTAAATGCAAAGGTTCACCGCGAGAGAAGATAGTTTTAGGCAGGCTAACTAAAGCATCCTGCGGAGGAGAAACTTGTTGTTCGCGATTGAGAAACAGGAAATTACCGGGAGAGGAAGCCCAATTGGTTACTACGAGGTCAGGATACTCTGAATAGTAGTAACCTACCTTAACTTCACCCGGTTTGCACAAGAGAATCCACCCGTCCGCCGGGTTCCAGAAGAACTCGCCTGGACCGGCTTGCTCGTCGTCTATCCACACCTGCGTTATATCCAAAGCGGGAAAATGGCTTGGGTAGACAGCTTCTCCTGCGTCGCGCGTCCCAAAATCCTCCTTAGTCCATTTCCAGTGGTCATTATTTATCTCTCCCCAGATTACCTGCTCGCAGACCAGGTCGTAGGGATTGAGGGTTCCCCATGACCATGCAGGCAGGGTGTCAAAGGTTCCTTCTATATTCTCATATACCGACAGGGGTTCCCACCAGCCGCCTGCAGCAAGGTCAAGGTCTCCGTCTGCGTCAACGTCGCCCCAGGCCACGCAGGACTGGTAGCGCCATAGCTTTGATTCCCAGAAGGGTAGTGCATCCAGTGTTCCGTCCTGATTGAGATATACCCGCACCCTGCTTTGATCGTCTCCAATCTGATTGTTGTCGCCTGCGGCCATATCCATATCGCCGTCTCGATCAAAATCGGCAAACGCAATCTGGACGGTATGATGGGAGTCCGCAGATACCCATCCTGCCTGCTGATTTAAGGTTCCATTTTCCATGAAGTAGATGCGGTTGGTTTCATATCCTCCAGCGGCAAGATCAAGGTCACCGTCGCCGTCAATATCCACCCAGCATACGTCCATGTTGTAGTCGGCATCATCCGATTCCCACATCGGCTCTGCAGAAAGCACACCGTCTGAGTTTTCGTAAATTACAACTTTCTGTCGTCTGTCATTGTACTCGTTGCCTGCGGCAATCGCCAGATCGAGATCACCGTCTGCATCCGCGTCGCCCCAGTCGCAGCTGAACGCATGAAGGGTATCCGCACCCAGCCAGGCGGGATTTGAAGCGAACGTTCCCTCTTCGTTAAGATATACGCGCGATGGGTCTGATACCCATCCCCCTCCTGCAAAACCGGCTACTGCCAAATCGAGATCACCGTCCGCGTCCATATCACCCAGGGATATGTGCCCGTTCCAGGCGATGTCTGCAGAACTCCACGAGGCGGTATCCTCAAGCATATCGTTTTCATTATAATACACCCGATTTGGATCACGGTCCATGTCGTTGCCGTTACCGGTGACCAGGTCAAGGTCTCCGTCATCATCTATGTCAGCCAATACGCCGCCGGTGGAAAAGTCGTTATCTGCAGACTCCCACGCCGGTTCAGTGTCCAGTTCCACCGCTCCCCATAAGAAAACACCCAGCAAACAAAGAACGTGCATGTCTAACCTCCAGACAGAGTATAGTCAGGTCAATCCCCTGTGCAAGCCTTGACAATGGTTCATCTTTGGCTATGGTAAGTAGTATATTCAAGGAGGCACTATGGAATTCAATGAGATGAAAGACGCAGAAATATTGAAGTATCTCGTAGATGAAGTAGATGGCGCAATTGCCGCCGGCTTTGTCAGCATGGACGGTCTTAGCATGGGGGCTTATAACATGATCCCTGATTTTGACACCAAGGCCGCGGATGCTGAGTTTGCCACGATACTGCGCACCGCACGTAAGGCCCTGGTTAATCTGGGATCCACTCTGGGAGGGCTTGAGGAGATTATGGTGGGGACTGCAAATGGCATAATCATCGTACGTATGATAGGCAGCGATTACTACACCGGGATAGCCCTGGGAAAGAATGCCAATATCGGGATGGCCCGTCTTATGCAAAAAAAGCTGGTTAAGGAGATGTACCGCCGATACTACGATGATAAAGAAAAACCGAAGGGAAAAGTTGAACCTTGACATCGCCTGTGATATATTTACAATCATATATCTCATGAAGCAGGGCGGAGATACTATTGGTTTCAAAAGGACTGGATGATGATAACAGAAGAGATGAAGTCGGAAGAGAGCTTGCGGCTGGAGAGCGGCTTAAGGGATGGGAAATCTGACTTTTGTGCCGTTCAAAATCATTGCCGGTGGGTGGAAGGATGAAGCTAGTTGAGGAGACGATGGTGGCTCGAAAACCGCATATTCTTTTCGTAGACGATGAAAAAGAATTCACCAAGATGATGGGAGTGGTTCTTCGTAGGAAGGGGTATGAGGTGGAGACTGCCGGTGAAGCGGGATCGGCGCTACAGAAGATGCGCGCAGGCGGGTACGATTTGCTGGTTACCGATTTGAACATGCCGGGTATGGACGGCATAGAGCTTATACGTCAGGTACGCCGTACTCATCCGGAGCAGAGGATTATTGTAATCACCGGGTTTCCCTCCCGCGAGTCCCAGGAGGAGGCATTCAAGCTGGGTACACTCAACTATATCGTGAAGCCCTTTTCACCGGAACGATTCCTTGAATTGATTGAAAAATCACTGAAGATCAACGGCAGCAGGCTGGTCGGTTCTATCGAGCTGGACTGTGAGGATTTGATTCAGATGTGTTCCCTGGCCGCCGAAAGCCTTGTGTTGGAGATTCACAAAGGCAATGAGGTGGGACGTCTTTATTTCGATAAGGGACGGGTGGTACATGCCGAGACAGAGCGCAATGAGGGTAAAGCGGCATTCTTCGAGATTCAGTCCTGGAGATCAGGTATATTCAAGAGAGAGTCCTACAGCAACCAGGTTTCCCACACGATTGATGTAAGTGTGGATTCCTTGCTTCTGGAGGGAGCCAGGCTCCAGGACGAATGCTCAAGGAAAGAAAGTGAAGAGAAAGGCGAGAAGAGAAAGGATAAATCGGCTAAAGATAAACAAACGGCACTTGAGGGAGAAAGCATCATAAGAGCTTACCTTCGAGCGCTCCGTGGATACGACAAGGAGGTCAAGATGGCTTTTGAGAACATGAAGGATTTAGACATTCTCCGCTACGTAGTGGAGGAAACCGATGGCGCCATTGCCGCCGGTCTGGTTAGTCTGGATGGAATAAGCCTGGGTGTTTACAGCACGGTGGAAGGCTTTGATACCAAAGCGGCCGATGCAGAGTTTTCCTCCATGCTTCGCGCCGGTCAAAAGGCGTCTGCCAATCTGGGCGATGCCTTTGGTGCGGTTGAGGAACTTATGCTTGCCGGGGCAAACGGTATAGTAATCGTTCGGATGATTGGGGATAAATACTACTCCGGTGTGGCCCTGGCCAAGGACGGGAACATAGGTAAGGCCAGAATGCTGCAGAAAAAGCTGGTTAAGGAGATGTACCGCCGTTACTACGGCGAGGAGACATTGGCTTAAGTTGCATTTGCGACCCCCCCCGGGGATAATTGAGGATGAGTAAGTGTGAGAATACCGTAGAGTGTCCGTGTACCTATGAAGCCTGCTCGCGCAAGGGCAAGTGCTGTGAGTGCATCGCCTACCATCGGTCATTGGGCGAACTTCCGGCCTGCTACTTTACGCCGCAGGAAGAGCGTACCTACGACCGTTCCATTGGATACTTCATCCGCTGTCAACAGAATCGCTGAGGAGCCAGGGGTCAATGCAGGTCGATTGAGATGCTCTCTGCTATCTCAATAAGCGCGTAGTGCCTGGGTGCGGTTCCGGGATTGACCACCACCGTCTCGCCTATCATATCCTTTCCTCGTCCCTCGTGGATGTGGCCGCACAGCACCAGATGCGGCTTGCGTTCCTCAATGAAGTCACGCAGGTTCTTCGATCCCACGTGTTGTCCTGAAAGCACCTTGTCGCACCCCCCGTAACACCCCCCGTAACACTCCCCGTATCCCTCCGGGGTATTCTCACAATAAGCCGGAGCATACGCTCCGGTCGCAAGGAGATAACACCCTCCGTAAGGAGGGTTGTGGGAGCAGAGCACCAGTCGTTCGTCTTCTTGCGGCTCAGGGCAATCGGCTAATCTCTTGCCGAACTCCTCTTCTGGAAACTCGTTGGGGGTGTTGAAAGGGGTGGGGGTGGAACCGCCCACCCCGAAAAGCACGATGTCTGCAAACCTCACCACCCGTCCGTCCATGCTAATTTCTTCGTCGGCAAGCCATTGG
Source organism: Candidatus Stahliibacteriota bacterium (assembly GCA_030592225.1). Classification (GTDB taxonomy): domain Bacteria; phylum Hydrothermota; class Tepidihabitantia; order B3-TA06; family B3-TA06; genus B3-TA06. The sequence goes on from JAUVJT010000054.1 coordinate 4,442, forward strand.
GTAGATTCTGGTCTGTCCCAGTTTCCGCCAATTGCGTAAAGCGCAGGATAGGAATCTCGCAAAGGGTTGATTCGCTCTTTTGTCTCGGCAAGGCTCGCTCCCGTGGTAATATCTCCCAGCACCAGAACCAGGTCGATTCCTTCCAATCCCAGCAGGGGTTTAACCGATCTGGAGTGAAGATCAGTGAGTGCCAGTATTCGCATTTTCTCTCTGGCGTTTTCTGAAAGCCTGCCATGAAGTATAGGTATTGGTAACGAGGGTCAGGAAAACGAGAACGGTAACCAGGGGTACCAGAAAATCATCAAGGAGCCAGCGAGCGTTAAGCAGACCAGCGCAAAGCATTGCAAAGAAAGCCAGGCCGGTTACCTTGCCTGCCCAGTTGGCTTGAGGAACGAAGGTCTTGGAGGTAAGAAGCAGCAGGCTGCCCGTAAGAATTGCAACGTCCCGCCCCAGTACTATCAATGCCAAAAAGAGAGGTATCCTTCCCTGGAACGCCAGGATCATGGCCAGGGTATTGAGGGTAACCTTGTCAGCCACCGGATCCAGTATTTTGCCCCACTCGCTTTCCTGGTGAAAGTGCCTGGCAATCCAGCCGTCAAGCGCGTCAGTCAGGGATGAAGCAACGAACAAAATGAAGGCCAGCAGGTTGCGTCTGGCGATCAGCGCCCACACCGTTGGCCCCAGCATCGCCAGTCTGAGCAGAGAAAGCATATTGGGGATGGTTCCGAAACGCCACGGATTCCTCTCATTCAATGCAGGTTGAGATTCAGGTGCAGCGGGAGAAGAAACTTCAGTCATTCCGGTTGTCTGAGATAAGCTCAGCGGCATGTGCTCGCACCGCGTCGGTTATTTCCTCGCCGCCCAGCATGCGGGCAAGCTCATCAATTCGTCCCTTCTCGTCGAGCACGTCAATGCGGGTGAAGGTTTTTCCCGACGCTACTTCCTTGGTGACCCTGAAATGACGGTCGGCATAGCGCGCTATCTGGTGCAGGTGGGTCACCAGAAGAATTTGTTTTGAGGCAGCAAGCTCTTTTAAGCGTTTGCCCACGGTTTCAGCGGTTCGGCCGCCTATGCCCACGTCAATTTCATCAAACACGAGAACCGGTATCCGGTCGGAGTGAACGAGCACGGTCTTTAATGCAAGCATGATGCGGGAAAGCTCACCTCCCGAAGCGATTTTTGCCAGCGGCTTGGGCCCCTCTCCCGGGTTTGCAGTGAACAGAAACTGGATAGCTTCGAGTCCCTCCTCGCCCAGCCGGTAGCGAATACCGTTCTCTTCATACAGCCCTTTTGAATCCTCGGTTCGCACCAAATCCACCACAAGCTCGGCCCTGGGCATGGCCAGACCTCCCAGCTGATCCACAACGGCCTGCTGGAAATCCTTTCTGGTTCTTTCCCTGTCCGCTGAAAGTTCGCCGGCAAGACCGACCACTTCCTTTTTTAGTTTTCCCTCTTCGGTTTGGAGTTTGACGAGGTCTTCAGCATCCAACTCTATGGATTCGAGTCTGGTCTTGATATCCTCGGCCAGCATAATAAGACCTTCATCGTTGACTTCATGCTTGCGGCAGAGTTTTTCAAATGCAAACAATCGCTCGTTAATCTCTTCCAGTCTTTCCGGAGAGTACTCAATGGATTCACGGTAGCTCAGAAGTTCTCGCCACACCTCTTGTGCCGATATCTCCGCTTGCCCTATCGTGGAGGATAATCCCTCCATGGAGGAATCAAGAGCGAGCAAGTCTTTCAGCATCTGGTTGAGCAGAGCAAGGCTTTCGAGAACAGAGGCCTCCCGTTCGGATATCAAATCTATTAAACGGTTAGCAAGCTCTACCCTTTGTTCGGCTGAGGCGAGAAGCTCACGCTCGGCATAGAGCATCCTGGTTTCTCCCTTCCGGGGAGCCAGCTTCGCGATTTCATCAAACTGGAACTGGAGGAAGTCGCGCTGCTCGCGGCGTTTTGCAATGTCATTTTCCATGGTCTTAATTCGGGCAAGCAGTTGCCTGTAATGGGTCAGCGCTTTCACGTACGCATCTCTCAGGCCGACAAGTCCTCCGTATGCGTCGAGAAAACGCCCGTGTGTGGAAGGTTTCAAAAGAAGCTGGTGCTGATGTTGGCCGTGGATGTCCACCAGATGGTTACCCAGTTCTGCGAGTGCCGCCTGGGTGGTTTGGCTCTGGTTGACGAAATTCGCGGCGCGTTTGCCTTTCTGAGCCTTTCGCAAAATCAGAAGCATTCCCTCACTCGCTTCTATCCAATCGGGCAGCTTCAGTTCCTGTGCAGCAAGATTCGCCTCGACCTCGAGGGTTTCGGCATCAGAGCGAAACAAATCGTCCGTAATGCGTTCCCCCAGCAGAACGGAAAGCGCACCCAGCAGAATAGATTTGCCGGTTCCGGTTTCCCCGGTAAGTACGTTGAGGCCGGCTGAAAATTCAAGTTCCGCGGCATCTATAAGGGCGAAGTTGCTGATGCGCAGCCTTTCAAGCATGGCGTACGTTCCCGTTATTTATGCAGGGTCGAAAAAAACCCGCTCTATGCACTGCGTTTCTGTTCGTTGAATGGATTGCTATTCATGGCGCAAGCCTCCCCAGCGCATCTTGTGACGGAGAATTTCAAAGAAGGAAACCCTGGCAGGCATAACGATTCGCGCATATCGGTCGGCCTTGGAGATAGTTACCTGGTGAGCAGTTTCCAGCAGGTGTTTTTCCTGTCCGTCAATACTCAACAGCGCGGTAGGATTCTTGTGTCCCAGTTTGATGGTAATGGTATCCTGTGCCGGAACCACCACCGGTCTTGCCGAGAGGGCGTGGGGACAGATAGGGGTGAGGATTATTCCCTGCAGGCTGGGGTAAAGTATAGGTCCGCCCGCGGCAAGCGAGTAGGCGGTGGAACCCGTGGGAGTGGATACTATCAGGCCGTCGCCGGTAAAGCGAGTCAGAAACTCTCCGTTCACAAAGGTGCTAAGCTCAATTACCCTGGCGTCGGTGCTCATGTTGATAGTGACGTCGTTGAGTGCGGTAAACTTTTTGTTGTGCAAGCGGATGCGAAAAAGCATTCGTTCCTCGATTCTTATGCGCTTGTGGTGCAAATCATCGAGGGCTTGATCGATATCCGCGGATTGGAAGGCGGTGAGGAAACCGAGACCGCCCAGGTTGATGCCCATGATGGGAAGTTCCAGCTCTCCGGCTTCCCTGACTGCGCGGAGCATGGTGCCGTCGCCTCCCAGGGCAAGAAGGAAGTCAATCGTGGCGTCCAGCGGCGGAGCGGTTGCTATTTCGTGAGCATGTCTTTTCCCCCACACCTCGATTTTCTTCAATGTTTCTTTGATGAGCGGTTTCTTAGGATTGAATACAAGAGCTATTTTCATGAGCACCTCACAAACAGGAAACGCAGATTTCCGTAATTGTCAACCCCCTTCATAAAATGCAGCAATGAGGTTGCGGCGTAAGCATCGAGCGGCTCGGCAAGCGCGGGGTCAATTTCTATTGCGGCAAGGCCGCCGGATGCGAGGAAACCCTTTGTTTTATTGAGTATGCGGTCTACCACCCGGAATCCGTCAGGGCCGCCGTTAAGAGCGAGAGGAGGATCAAAGTCGTTCACTTCAGGGGGAAGCGAAGGAATATTGTCGGTTGGGATATAAGGGGGATTTGAAATCAGGAGATCAACGTTGTTTTTAAGATCACGTGCTTCCTCAAATTCAAACAGATTGGCCTTGATGAAGCGGATGCGGTCGGAAACCCCCAGATTTTCAGCGTTATGTTTTGCCAGACGCAGGGCGATGGGGGAGAGGTCGGTTGCGATAATTGCAGCGCCAGGGAACTCTTTTGCCAGAGCTATTGCCAGGGCGCCGGTTCCCGTACCCAATTCAAGTATCACCTCGGGTTGCCTATCCAGCTCTTCGAGTGTTCTTGTCAGCAGCTGCTCGGTTTCTGGCCTTGGTATGAAAACCCAGGGGGTGAGGAGCAGCTTAAAGTCGAGGAATTCAACCGACCCGACCAGAACTGCAAGCGGCGCTCCGGTTTCGCGTTGTTTAAGCAAATGCAGGAATTCTTTTTCCTGTTGGAGAGAAAGGAGGGTTTTATTCAGGATAAGCTCGGCAACGGGGCTGCCGGTTACGTGCTTGAGTAAAAACAATCTTTCCTGCCAGGGAACGCCGGTGTGCGAAGTGCGCGCTGCTTCAATAGCCGGCTTCGACATAGCGCCTGGATTCTTCGTCGGCAAGCAGGGTATGAAATTCGAGGAGATCACCGTCAAGAATCTCGGTAAGCCTGTACAAACTAACCTTGATGCGGTGATCGGTTGCCCTGTTTTGCGGAAAGTTATAGGTTCTTATCTTCTCGCTTCTGTCCCCGGTTCCTATCTGTACCCGGCGTTCGGCTCCCAGTTTAGCTTCTTTTTGTTCCCGCAGCAATTCCTGCAGTTTTGCTCTAAGGATGCGCATGGCCTTTATTCGATTCTGATGCTGGGAGCGTTCGTCCTGGCAGCTTACTGCCAGTCCTGAAGGCTTGTGAGTTATGCGTACCGCCGAGTCGGTAACGTTCACGTGCTGGCCGCCTTTGCCTGAAGCGCGAAAGGTATCCATCTGAAGATCCTTCGGGTCGATGTAGAGATCCTGTTCTTCAGCCTCGGGCAGTACGGCCACGGTAACGGTTGAGGTGTGAATACGACCGGACGCTTCGGTATGGGGCACTCGTTGTACCCGGTGCACACCCGACTCAAAGCGCATGGATCTAAAAGCTTCCTTTCCTTTAACCATGAAGGATACCTCCTTAAAGCCGCCTATTTCAGTGGCGTTGGAGGTGAGCAGCTCGGCTTTCCATCCACGGCGTTCAAGGTAATGAGCGTACATTCGATACAGGTCGGCGGCGAAAAGCCCGGCTTCATCACCGCCCGCAGCGGCGCGTATTTCAATAATGCAGTTGCGTTCCCAGCGCTCATCGTGGGGAAGAAACAGGGTGCGCAGCTCACTGACGCTGCGGTCTCTCCTTGCCTCAAGCGCGGCGAGTTCGGCTTTGAGCTGGGCAAGGAAATTATCGTCTTCCCCTCCTGCAGCCAGCATTTCTGCTGTGTCTTTAATTTCCTTGATGATGGTTTGCAGACGTTCGCCGGCCGCCAGCTTGTCTATGCATTTCTTGTAGCGGTAGGAGACTTTCTTGAGTTCGGCAGGATTAGATAGTACTGTTTGCTCCAGGAGTTTTGCTTCCAGCTTTTTCTTTTCATCGGTGAGGGGGACGAGTCGTTCAAGAATTCGCAGAACGTCGCTAGTGGGGCGCTCTTTGGCCCCGGTGGATACTTCGTTCATGGCCTGCGTCTAGGAAGGAGAAAACCGCTCGGGCGGAAAAGATATTTTAAGGCGTAAGCGCACCCTGATATACCGGTATTGGTTGGCTGCGTTAAGTCTTAAACTTGTCGCGGAGTTTGAGGAAGCTAATGTACTCTTCAAGATCAGGGATACTGCGTACCGTAATTTCCTCTTCGCCTACCTGGATGAGATTAACGTCGGCTAATCTGCGCAGGTACTCTACGACTTTTGGTTTGTCTACACCGGTTATGTGGGTGATGGTATCGGAGGAGATGTTTTCCAGGCGCACCCCTTCATCCATAGGGCTGCCCTGCTGCTTGGCTCGGGCCAGGATGAAATGTATGATTCGCGCCTCGTCGCTTTTGATAGTCAGGTACTTCAGCTGTTCATCGAGGGTACGCACCCGCATGGTTAGAATCTCGATTACGTAACCGACCAGAGGGTTTTCATTTATCTTGGAAACGAAGCCTTCCTTATCAATTATCAAAAGGTCAGTCTCCTCGATGGCTGTGGCGCTGGCATTCCGGGGACTGCCGTCTATGACCGCCATTTCGCCAAAGAAATCTCCATCCTTAAGAATGGCAAGAACTTTCTCCTGATCCTCTTCCCCGATAGATATCTTTATCTTTCCCTTGCGGATGAAGTACATTTCCTCGCCCACATCTCCTTCCTGGAAGAGCATCTCACCGGGCATCAATTGTCGCTCATAACGTGGTTTTTTCTCCCACATCGGCTTCCTCCTAAAAATAAGTCTTTAGCCAGTAAGCTTACCCGAAAACAGCTATCTGTCAACCCTTCCCTATCCTTGCGGCGCATGATGCGTTCAGGGATGCGTTCCGGATGTGTTACGGATGTGTTACGGGCGGGATGTGTTACGGGTGGAGCTTGCGCTCCGTTCACAAGGAGATATCCCCCTGACACCTCGAACGCACTTAGCGAAGCAGGATGGTCTTAATCCCGTATGATTCCTGTTCTGTCCGGAGAATAGTGAAGTATGCGCCTGACGGCAACGCGCCGCCTTGCTCGTCATGCGTATCCCAGACAATCAGGTGATGACCGGCCGGTGCGTTATCCCGCCTTAGATTCTTCAACAGGCGACCGTTTACGTCGTAGACGGCAAGATGCATGTTTGCAGGGTGGGGGAGACCATAGGTGAAGACAATTGCACCTTGAACAGGATTAGGGTTTATCTGGGTAAGGTAGAAATTCGGTGGAGCCGAGGAATGGTTTTCTTCAATCGCAGCGGAAGTGATGATGGAAACAACGTCGGTGAAATCTTCTTCAGTCGCGGATTGGGACGTAATGTCCACAGTGTAGCGCTCGCCCATCTCGGCGTTTGCGGGTACGGTGATCTCGACACGCAACAACGTTTCATCCCCGGGTTCAAATTCATCGGTGAGCCAGCCCGAGGCCTGGGTAATGTTGGCGGTAATTTCCTGGTCGGTTTCGTGTACGTAATACCGGGCTTCCCAGTTGGAATTACCGTGCTCCTCGGCCATCACCCTTATCTCGTGGTCAAGATTCCCATCGTTTTGAACCTTAAC
>JAUVJT010000193.1 GCA_030592225.1 Candidatus Stahliibacteriota bacterium
AAGCCAAGCCCGGTTGCAACCGTTCTGGGTATGGGCAACTTCTTTAACCAGGTCTTCCCCACCGATTACTTTGGAACAGAATTGGCTGATCTGCCAATGATGGACGACATCATCAACTACGATAACTGTGGTCTGGTTATTGATTTTACCGGATCAAACTTCTACGTTACCTGGGTCTACTTCGCTCACACTCCTTACGATGTCCCGGTTGCCACAGGTGTGACCTCTGTTTCAGTAGCAGATATCTACCCCTTCCTTGGGTCCAAGCAGCTCATAGGGATGCTTGCCGGAATGAAGGCAGGCGCCGAGTACGAACGGCTGGTCAAAGATAAGTACTATCAAAATCAGGATATCTTCCTGCGAGCTACACAGGCTCTACCCGCTCTCTCCGCCTCACTCATCGTCATCGTCCTGTTCGTAATCATCGGTAACATAAGCTACTTTGCCACCAGGAGGAAGAAATGAAAAAATGGGTACCGACCATAATTTTCCTGGCGGTCGCAGCGCTATTGACCATCCTGGCTATCGTCTTTCTTCCCGTCGCAAAAAGCGTATGGGTTTGGATAGCGGCCATCCTTACGCTGGCAATCTTCAGCATACTCTACCGCGATAATCCCATCTACAAGATAGCCGAGCACATCTTCGTTGGACTTTCACTCGGTTACGGTCTGGCCATGACCTGGCATCTTGGCTTATGGCAGATTGCGCTGCGTCCCCTGTTTCTTGAAGGACGCCTCATCCTCATAATCCCCATTGCACTTGGTCTGCTGTACTTCACTCGTCTTACCCCCAAGGCATCCTGGCTGGTAAGAATACCGATATCTATAGCTCTCGGCATAGTTTCAGGAATAGGTATCCCGCTTACCTTCCAGGCCACCATATTCGAACAGACCAAGGCATCGCTGGTCCTGCCTTCGATGTTCCAGCCCGGCAACCCCTGGCCCGGCATTTGGGCAATCATACTGCTTATCGGTATACTGGCCACTCTTGCATACTTCTTCTTCTCCAGGAAAGAAAACAGCCCGCTGAGCGGCCCATCAAAGGTAGGCATCATATTCATCATGCTTGGATTCGGAGCCACCTTTGGACTAACGGTTATGTCGCGTGTTTCCCTGTTGATAGGACGCGTACAGTTCCTGCTCAGGGACTGGCTCGGCATAATCCAGTAGAACGCTTTAAGAGCGTTTTAAGGAATTAAACCTTGCACCCCCGGTGGTACTGCCTCCGGGGGTGCCTGACAAATGGAATCAAGATGAATGAAATGAACCCGGCAATCTTCAGAGCCTACGACATCCGCGGTCGGGCTAACCAGGATTTGACTCCTGATACGGTAACGGCAATAGGACGTTCCCTGGCATCAAGAGCCGGGGAAAGAGGGATAAGCAAAATAGCAGTGGGGCAGGACGTAAGATTGAGTTCGCCCAGGATATTTGCAAATCTAACGGAAGGAATCACGTCTGCAGGTGTGGACGTGCTCAATCTGGGCATAGTGCCTACACCGGTGCTTTACTTCGCCCTGCACCATTTTGATGTCGATACGGGCGCCATGATTACGGGCAGTCATAACCCCAAGGATCAGAACGGGTTAAAGTTGTGCGAGGACAAAAAAAGCCTCTTCGGAGACGCCATTCTCGAGTTAAAGAACAGAATCGAGGAGCAAAGGTTCAGCCGGGGCAGGGGAAAGATAGAAAATCTGGACCCGATACCGGCCTATCTTGACTACATCCATAATTCGTTCGATCTCACCGAACCGAGGAAGATTATTATCGATCCCGGCAACGGTGTCACCGGCGTGCTACTGGAAAGATTCTTTGCCGGATTTGCAAAATTGGACATCTCATACATAAACCTGGAGCCCGACGGCAACTTCCCCGCTCACCTTGCCGATCCCACTGTGCCTGAGTATATGGAAGAGTTAGGAGCACTGGTGAAAGAGAAAAACGCTGATCTTGGCATAGGATTTGACGGCGATGGTGATCGGATAGGCGCGATGGATGAGGAGGGAAATCTGCTGTTTGGAGATAAACTCCTGGCCCTGCTGGCCTCGGAGGTGCTTGAGAGTAATCCCGGCGCAAAGATTATATTTGACGTGAAGTGTTCAAGAGGAATAGTGGAGTATATCAAACAACGAGGTGGAACCCCCGTCATGTACAAAACGGGACACTCGCTTCTCAAGGCCAAGCTTCGCGAAGTCGGGGCTCCGTTCGCGGGCGAGATGTCGGGCCATATCTTCTTTGCCGATGAATTCTTCGGGCATGATGACGCTCTGTACGCGGCATTGAGGCTGCTGAGATTATTGGAGAAACGTAAGAAACCTCTCTCCGAGCTGGCAGCGCAGATACCGTTCTACCTCAACACCCCGGAGATTCACGTCCCCTGCTCTGACGAACGTAAGTTCGAGGTAATTAAGGCCCTGCAGGATGAATTTTCGAAAGAATATGAGACAATAACCATCGACGGAGCCAGGGTAAATTACGAAGACGGTTGGGGATTGGTGCGAGCGTCAAATACCCAGCCGGTTCTGGTTCTCCGCTTCGAGGCCAAGAAGAAAGAAACCTTGAGGCGTATCCGTGAGATATTTTTTGCAAAACTGGAGAGACAAAACCTGGAGCCTAAGGAGGTTCTTTGATTCCGGCAACACAGGTAAAAACAGGCAACTGCGTGGTTCTCGACGGCCAGCCACACGTAGTAATCGCACGCCGCCACGTAACCCAAGGACGTAAACCAGGCAAGATTCAGCTCAAGCTTCGCAACGTTATTACCGGTTTATCTACTGAAAAAAGGTTCGCCTCTAGCGACAAGGTCGAGGTTGCAAGCCTGGAAGAAAAAGAGATGCAGTACCTGTATGAAGCTGACGAGCTGTTTCACTTCATGGACACCGAAACCTACGAACAGATAGCGATTAATGCAGCACTTGTTGGAGACAACCGCTATTACCTTGCCGAAAGCCTGGTGATATCGGTGATGTTCTTTGAGGGCAAACCGGTGGGGGTGCATCCTCCCAAGGCGGTAGTGCTGGAGATTGCCGAAGCCGACCCTGCCTTAAAACACGCAACCGCCCAGGCGCAGCTCAAGCCGGCCACAACCACAACCGGCCTTAAGGTCAACGTACCACCCTTCGTAGAAAAAGGGAACAAGATAAAGGTCAATACTGAAACCGGCGAATACCTGGAAAGAGCTTAAGGGTTTGAGGATAGAATCGAGGTAAGAGGAGGTGTCTTGACGTAAAGCAAGATGCCGTTCGGTTGGGTCTGATGGAAAGATGACGGGGTGGTATCGAATATCTTGAAGCCAAAAAAAAACTTGAGAATTAACCACGAGAGCGAACTGAGTATGATAGAAATTGGTGGATATTTTAGAACGCTCAAGGCTATTAGCGAGTGAGAGTCGAGCCGGGAATTACTTTAGGAGCCTACGTTGGCAAGGCGGCAGGAAGCGATGTGGCAGTGTAAGAGTGCGTATCTTTTGATGCCTGCAGACGGTCGGTATAAGTCCCCGACTGGGGGATTCCACGTAGAATATGTCAAGTTCGATTCAGCGACTTTTGATGTAATCCGTCCGCTAGAAGCTTGTCCGAAACCGACGCGAAGCGGCGACCAAAGGGAGCTTCAATGGCTTATACGCTTGCGACGAAGTCAATCCGCAGATGACAAAGTGCCCCGGTCGGGTACGCAGATTCTCGCAGACTAGGAGGAAACCTTGACTCAGGCAAGTTGCGTAGATACATGCCTTATCGTTGCTCGCCGATTTTCGCTCTGTACCCTATGAGATGCAGTAAAGTAAGCATCCCATAGGATATAGCAGACAAGCTGTTGATTTATTTGAACTTATCAGTTTACAGCTTGTTAAATTGGTCGGCTATGACGGCTAATTCCCAAAAACTTTAATCCACCGGTTCGAGACTGAGTACCCGAATCGCCCCATCTGGTTTGATGGTATATTCCATATCGAAACGCCCCTCCGATTTGGGAAGCGGACGCAACGAAAACGGCAGATAAATCGGAACCCGGTCAACGCTGTACCCGTCCGGGCTGACCGAAAGCTCTACCCCTCTGGCAACAAGACGAGGAGGCAGATTGCCTTCACCAAATGGAGCAAGCAGTGTCCAAT
>JAUVJT010000195.1 GCA_030592225.1 Candidatus Stahliibacteriota bacterium
AACCGGCGGCGCGGACGATTCTGACGCCATCAAGCTCGCGGGGATGATTGCGGCGCTTTCCCAATACGTTCCCGAGGGCGGTGCCAAAAACGTTGCCCGACGCGACGGCATGGGAACCTCGGTGCTTGCAGCGGTGACCACGGCAGGCAGGATTCCCGATCATTACTTCCAGGGGGTAGGTTCGGGCACCGGCGGGGTGGCTGCATGGGAAGCGGCGGAAAGACTGCGTGCCGACGGCAGGTTTGGCGAGGGAAAGATGAAGCTTCATCTTGTTCAGAATCATCCCTTCACCCCGATGACCGATGCGTGGAACAAAGGTCTGCGTACACTGCCCGAGATGGAGGAAGCGGAGGCAAGACGCAGGATAGACCAGATCATGGCGTTCGTGCTGTCCAACCGCAGGCCTCCCTATTCTCCCGTGGGCGGGGTTTACGATGCCCTTGCCGATACGAAAGGCCTTATGTATTCCGTGACAAACCAGGAGGCCATTGCCGCGAATAAACTCTTCATACAAGCGGAGGGCATTGACCTTGATCCGGCGGCGGCAGTGGCGGCAGGGGCGTTAAAGCAGGCGATTGGGGCAGGCGCTGTATCCCCGGAGGAGATGATTCTTTTGAACGTAACCGGCGGCGGCCAGAAGCGGCTGTTCGCCGAGCACAAGATTAACTACCTGGAGCCGCAATTACAGGTGCGGCGCGATGAAATTTCTGCTGAAACCGTCAACAGACTGTTCGCTTAAGAACGGACAGTCTAGGAGGCTGTTCGAGAATGACTAATAAACCAGGGTCTGCCCCTTGGGTGCCGAGCAGCCATAGGGTACAGATTTCGCAGATTAACGCAGATCGACAAGAAAACTGATGACGGTAAGTCATGCAAATACGTATCTTGCCTCTAGTTCTCTTTTAATACACTCTGTGTCTCTGTGCCTCTGTGGTTATTTTCAGACACCTCCTAAGGCGTATTTGCCTAAGACAAAAGTCTAAGGAGTAAACATCAATGAAAGATCTTTTTGCAAAATGCAGCGAGGAAGGCGGATACTTTTCCTACTTCCGTATGCAGCGGGACCGCTACTTTGCCATGCCCATCCTGGAACTTCCACCCGGCCCCCACATGGTCTTCCAGGGCAAGGAAATGATCCAGTGGGTAATCAATGATTATCTTGGGCTTACCGTCATTCCTGAAATCAAGGAAGCCGCCATCGAGGCGGCGAACCGCTGGGGTGTCTATTCGCCCATGGGCGCCCGCATCCTGTCCGGGAATACCGAATACCACGTCAAGCTTGAGAAGATGCTTGCCAAGCATGCAGGCAAGGAAGACGCAGCTTTGTTCAACTACGGCTACATGGGCGTGCAGGGCACGACCCACTCCCTCATCGGCAAGGACGACGTCATCGTTATAGACAAGCTCTCCCACGCCTCCATGATGGATGCCGCATTCGCTACACGCCGGTTCATACCCTTCCGTCACAACGACCCGCACAGTCTGGAGCTTGCCCTCAAGCGCGCTCAGCGCCTGCACGACGGCGGGATTATGATTATGATCGAGGGTGTCTACGGCATGACCGGCGACATTGCCAACCTTCCTCCCATCGTGGATCTCAAAAAGAAGTACGGCGCACGCATCTTTATGGACGACGCCCACGGCCACGGTACCATGGGTAAGGGCAGAGGACTCGGCTTCCACTTCGGCCTGCAGGACGAGATAGACATCTACTTCGGCACCTTTGCAAAGGCCTACGCGGCCATCGGCGGATTTTCCGCCGCGCCTGAGCCAGTTTGCGAGTACATCCAGTTCAATGCCCGGTCCCAGGTATTCGCCAAGTCGCTGCCTATGGTTGTAGTCTACACCATCATAAAGACGATGGAATACCTTCAGGCGCATCCCGAGCGCTACGATAAGCTGTGGAAAAACACCCATAAGCTGCAGAACGGGCTTCGCGAAGCCGGATTCAGCCTGGGCAAAACCCAATCCCCTGTTACCCCGGTGATGGTACCTGCCGATGATTTCAAAACCGGTATGGCGTTCCTGCACAAGATGCGTGACGAGAAGCACATCCTCATCTCCGGAGTGATGTACCCGGTGGTGCCCAAGGGCGTGTTCCTGGCCCGCATGATTCCCACAGCCGCCCACACGGACGAGGATATTGACAAGACCATCACCGCGTTCAAAGAAGCCCGGGATGAAATGGGCCTGCGCTGGGGCGAGACCATCGAGAAAAACGGTCTGCACCACGCAATATAACAAATTGCTCCTTTTTTCGTAGAACGAAAAAAGATCGCAGAAGCCAGAAGAATGACGAAAGGCCGCCTGATGGCGGCCTTCTTATTGTACTTCCTTCGGGGTCCCCACACATGAAATGACGACGCTTGCGGAGTACGCACGCCTGCGCCCCGGTCGGGCGTAGTGCGTTTACAAAAGGAGCGCTACTTTTCTTTGTAACGATTGAGGCGAGACATCTTCATCAACCAGCGAGGCAACGGCTTGCCCGGTTTGCGCTTTCTGAGGTCAATGCTTATCTTGTCGGTGAATTTCAGTCGGGTGGCCTCGGCAAGCTCGATCATGGTGCCGTCAGGATCGACAAAGTAGGCGAACAACGCGGTGGAGCCGTGCCCCATATCGAAATCGTCGGTGTTGGGTTCCAGCACCGGCTCCGCGCCGCGGCGTTTTAATTCCTCGAAGGTGGCGCCGATATCGTGCACGTCGAAGCATATCTCCATCTGGCCGATATCTCCCCACCTCCGGCCGTGGTAAATGTGTGGGCCTTTGGAACCCTCGACTTCGACCAGTTCGATCCAGCCCCGGTCAAGATAGAAGCTGTAGAATGAAGTTGGCGGTTTGGGGTCGTGAAGCAGCACTCGACGCATGGAACTCTCGCCGCCGGGGATAGAAGCAAGCATGGGGTCGCTGCCTTTCCAATCATAGACTATATCTTTGTAATCCAGGATGTCGCGGTAGAAATGCAGGGAGCGCTCCATGTCGGTTACCGCGATGGTAGGGAAAATGGCTCCACCCACCCGCTCGCCGTCGCGGCGCAGGGAGTAGCTCATGTCCGGGACTTCAACCAAATAGATAAGCAGATCGTCCGGGTCCCTGATAAGTGCAGCCTTCCATTCCGGCCTCGCGGGCCAGGGCATGGGCCCGGCAATCACTGTGCCGGGTGAGTCGGTAAAGAGTTCAAGCGCACGGTTGATGTCGGGCACCTTGAGCGCCGATGCGCTCATTCCGGGATCACCCCAGCGCCAATCGACAGGGAAAGGCATGGGATCGGTGGAGGTGTACTCGTAGAGTTCAAGAGTCGCCCCGCCCAGAAGATTGGCGGCAATAACCACCTTGCGTTCGTAATCGCCGCCCACTACTGGTTCCATTCTGGTGGCATAACTGTGATTCAAACTCATGGGAACGTCAAACCCAAGCTTGCGATAAAATGCCCAGGATTTGTCCCTATCTGCCACTCCAAACCCATAGTGCTGCACGGCAGTAATCAAGTCAACTCCTAATTCCACACAGCAACCTGGACGAATCACGATTACTGTTCCTTTACAGAAAGCGGATAGCCCGACCGGACTTCCACAACGAACACGTCGCCGTTTGGGGTATAGCCCGAAATCAACCCCACCACTCCTCTCCAGACAATAAGCATAATCAACTAAACCCCCATGTCAAGCCCGGTTCCCTTCAATTCCGGAAACAATCAAACAATTTGTCACCTTAACTTTTACGTCCGAATGATATGAGCCGACGTAACGGAAACCCTGCAAGATCACTATGATTTTACGCAATCGTCAAAGCATACATCCCACTTCTTCGAGACTTGCACGGAATCATCTAGGATTACATTTCTTAAAAGATTGCCGCGCACCTCATAATTGCCATAATTAACCTGTCGTATTTGAGGAGAAATATGCCCCCGCTTGCACTTTCGCTCAAGCGGCTTATTATTGACCTTCTGCTTCGCTTCAATGTAAAGAAAGGAGTAACTCGATGATTC
>JAUVJT010000094.1 GCA_030592225.1 Candidatus Stahliibacteriota bacterium
AAGCTGAGTTGGAACGTCTTCACTTCCCAGCAGCATGGAACGCAACAGAGAAGACGTGGCCAGCATGGTAGCAAGAGGATTGTTTACCTGGTGAGCAATACCTGCCGCCAGCACGCCGATGGATGCCAGCTTGGAGGCGTGAATGAGCTGCTGCTCCATTTTTTTTCGTTCGCTTACGTCGCGCACCACCCCTATTATCTGGTGCGCTAAACGTCTGGCCGATACCTCGAGTACGTGTTTGCGTTCGTTAACGTCCTGGGTCTCGATTTCGAAAAGCGGTATCCTGCCCTCATCATCGGACGACAGCAAACGCGCAAGCAGCGGCTTGTCCGTTGAGGAAGCCTCCTGATCCACTCCAAGTATACTTGCCAGGTTCCCGCCGGCCAATTCACTCGGATCGTAGCCAAACGTGTGCTGCATGGCGGGATTAACGTAGCGAATCGTTCCATCCAGATCGATGTTGAAAATCATGTCCTGGGCGCTCTCGGCCAGTCCGCGAAACTGGGCTTCCGAAGAAGCCAGTGCTTTCTCCATAACGCGCATCTGACTGATATCCCTTGCCACGTGTACCGTGGCTACTATCTTGCCCAAAGGATCACGCAGCGGAGAAGCCGAGACTGAGAAAATATGTCCCCGCTTGTAGTCGTTTATCTCAAAATGCTCAGGCAGCATGGAATTGGTTTTTGGCAAGCCTTTACCGTCCCCAAGAACGTTTTCCAGATTGAACACTTCCACGTAACTCTTGCCCAACAGCTCATTAAATTCTATCCCGGTATAGTCAACAACCGCACGATTAGCGCGTATGATGTGATATTGCGGATCAAGGATCATCACCAGGTCGGAGATGGAATCGAACGTGCTCTCCCAGGCCTGCTTGGCTTGTTCAATCTGTTCTCGTTGAGCAATCAACTCGGTAATGTCGACGCAGTTGCCCAGATAAGCCGACTTGCCTTCGTATACAACAGGATGGGTTCTGATCTGAAGGACGGCAACTTCGCCATCCTTGCGGCGAATCCGTATGGTGTAGTCAGCCGGAACCTCCTCTCCCCTGTTTGCCGCATCATGCCTGTTCTGAAGAGTTTTTTGTTCCTCGGGGAGTATCAGGTCATACGGATGGATTTCCAGTAATTCTTTCTTAGGGTAACCGGTTATCAGCTCCATTGCCGGGTTTACGAAAAGGTAGCGGCCGTGGTGAGAAATATAGACCCCAATCAGGGCCTCCTCGGTAAAGACCCGGTAACGCTCTTCAGACTCTCGCAATTCCTTCTCCGCCCGCTTACGTTCAATCGTGCTCCCGATCATCGATCCTACCGTACGCAAAAGCTGTATGTCCTCCTGCTTCCATCTGCGTTCTGCTGTTGCGTCCTCGAAACCTATTAATCCCCACAAGGTATCTTCAACCTTGACAGGTAGAATTAAAATGGAACCTTCTTCAACAGAAGCCAAAGCGCTCATGTCCTGGCGGGACATCTGAGTTAAAGTTCCTCTATAAGGTCTGCCGGCCGTTAACTTGCCGAGGAGTTCAGCGGAAAGATCATCACAGGAAGAAGAATCCGATGAGGAGCCAGCCAATTTACGCTCCATCCCTTCCACTACGGATTGGTTTATCTGGCGTACACATATTTTGCCGGCCTGGGTACTGATATTTTCAAATATAAATGACCTGCCGGTTTTGGCGACAGAAACAATCTCATCAACCACTTGCTGCAATGCCGCATCCAAATCCACGGTTTCAACCAGAACCTGAGAACAAAAGGAGATGCTTTCTTTGTAGAAAAGTTGACTCTTGATTGTATCCTCACGCATCTTGATGGTCTCTTCATGACGTTTGCGATCGGTTATATCCAAACCCGTTCCCAGAAACCTGCATACCCGACCATCTGGTTCAGACAAAGGAATAAACCGCATCAGGAAATGCTTATTATTGAAAGAAGTCTCATTGTCGTGCGATCCCTTCTTCTTGACCCACTTAAACGTATTCCCAATATGCTTGCATTCTTCAAGGCTGTGTACGTCGGTTATAGCCTTACCATTGTAATGGTCAGGTTTAAATCCCTCCACCGAGGCAAACGCAGAATTTACTTGCTCGTAATAAAATTTCCCCTGATCTTCACGTATAGACCACAAAAGCACATCCACACCCTCAAACAAAGCCTGCAACTCCCGGCGCCCCCGGTCGCGTTCCTCTTCTGTCTGTTTGCGTTCGGTGACGTCTATACAATTACCCAGGGTAGCGGAACTCCCCTGATAGACAATTTCATGCGCCTTGATTTCAAGAATAGCCGTCTCTCCGTTCTTCCTGCAAATCCGCATTTGGTAACTGGGAGGAACCTCCTCCCCTCTTGCTTGAGCCTCACCCCTGGTCTTTAGCAAACCTTCTAAATCCTCTTGAAGAACCATATCCCACGGATTGATGGAAAGCAATTCCTCTTGAGTGTAACCGAATATCTCTTCCATAACAGGATTTACGTACAAAAACCGTCCTTCCCCTCCATAGATATAGGCTCCGACCAGCGCCTCCTCGGTGAACGTGCGGTAGCGCTCCTCAGACTCACGCAGCGCATCGACGTTTTCTATCTCGCGGATATGGCGGGCCACAATGTCTACTATGTCTTCCAGGTAAATGACAGTGATCCTATCAGGCCGCTTCCTGTCGAACGGGGTATCCACCGAAAGCCAGCTCTCAACCAAGCCGCCCATACCCAGCATCGGAACCAGCAGCTCATCGCCCTGCTGCCACGCCTCGGGGCCTTTCCCTGATTCCTCCTCCTGCAATACGTACCTGCCGGTTCGTTCAATATCCACCCCGGCCTCAACCGGAACAAAGTAGGAGTGAGAAATCTTGAACTCGGGACGGAACATCTGTTCAAGCATCTCTTTCGCAGCCGGTGGCGCCTTGCTCAATCCCTCGACAAGTTGCGGTTCTACACCCACCTGGGCGAAATGGGTTGTCTCTCCTTTTTCGTTCTTTGTGGTGAATACCGCACGCTTGAACAACCTTGCATCGCGAACTGCCGCGCAAGCGAGTTGAAGGCAATCCTCAATTGTTTCCACCTCACGCAGCATATCCAGAAGCTGAACCCTTACCTGCCTCAACTCCCCCCCCCGCTTGCGCTCGGTGATGTCGGCCAAGATGCCGTCGTAATAAATTACATTCCCGGCCTCATCCTTTATTGCAGAGGCATTTAACGATGCCCAGAAAAAAGAACCGTCCTTGCGTCTGAGCTGCACCTCGAAATCGGCAATCGAGCCTTTCTCTTCCAGAACCCTGCGGAACTCAGCGCGGCGCTCGGAGATTACATATACCTCCTTCACGGAAACCGGTTTGAACTCCTGGATAAATGCATAGCCCAGCATCTTGAGCATGGCAGGGTTGGCCGAAAGGAGATTTCCCTCTGGGGTTGTACGAAAGATACCGACAGGAACGTTGTTTTGCAGGGTTCGATAGCGTTCTTCTGATTCCTGTAACTCCTCAGTAAGCAACAGTTGTCCAAGGGCTCGACCGATCATATCTGAGGCTACCCTGGCAAGGTTATAATCATCCCGACTGAAGCGGAAATCGGCCAGCACCGTCAGGGAACCTATGATCTCACCGGAGGCGTTTGAGAAGGAAATGCCCAAAAGCGATTTCTCGCCGGTTCGCTCCGCAATCAGCCTGGCAACAGGACGAAGCGGGCTTTTTCGTTCCAGCATCGCCTCGAGCATGGTTTTGACATCGGTTTGTACCACCGGTTCGTCCGGCTCGAAGTCGAGTCCTATAACGGTGGGATGCCCGGTGCTCATGGTTCGCGAGATAACGCTGTCCTCATAAAGCGGAATCGGCCAACTCATAAACTTCCGTCCGATAAGTTTTTCGGCAAAGCTAAGGATCTTTGATTCAATGTAGTACGCTTTCACGGACAGGAACCGCTTAGCATCCTTTTCTTCTATCAAATTCACACTGACATAGAAAGGGAAGACCTGGGAAAGATGATTGATGGTCACGTCGAGCACCTGCTGTACAAACCCGGCAGTGTAAAGGTCTCTGGTAAGAGCGGCCAGAACATTGCTGGTCTTGACCCGCCGCTTTAGCGCTTCCTCTGCACGCTTGCGCTCGGTAATGTCGATGCAGTTGCCCAGAGCTACCTCTTCCCCGGCGTACAATATCCGGTGGGTCCTGACGGAAAGCACGGCAATAGAGCCATCCTTGCGGCGGATGCGAATAACGTACTCCGGGGCAATCGGCTTCCCCTCAAGCAGCTTTTTTTCACGTTCCGCAAGTACGCTCAAATCTTCAGGAACGGCGAGTCGGTTGGGGTTTATTTCCAGAAGTTCCTTCCTGGAATATCCGGTTATCTTGACCATCTCCGGATTCACGAACAGATACTTCTTCTTGCTATTGCTGTATATGTATATGCCGACCAGGGCCTCTTCGGTGAAAGTACGGTAGCGCTCTTCAACCTGTTTGCGCTCGGTGATATCCTCGGTAAGGATAACCACACGGTCAACCTTCCCCTCCTCATCATTGATTGCGTAAAAATACTGCGAAACCCACCGCGCCCCGTCCTTTCTGAAATCTTCTATCTCCACCTCGGGAATATGTAAATAACCTCCTCGTTGGTAAACCCGCTTCACATCGGCGAGGAATTCCTTAAGGTAGCTGTCGGTCTCGTCAAATTTCAATACCGATCTTTCCTTGCGGTAATCCTCAATAAGTTCGTCTTCCGGCACTGCCCATATCTTTTTCCAAACCTCGTTGACGCTGAGAAGTCGCCCGTTGTAACTGCGTACAGAAACGCCTAAAGGTGAATGCTCGATTACCGCCCTGCTGAACTCCTCGTTTGCCCGCAGCGCCTCCTGCACCCGCTTGCGCTCGGTGATATTCAGCAGGTAGGCTTGAATTGCCGGTTTACCATTATATATTATAAATTGAGCAACCGCAGTCACATCCAAAGGTGAACCGTCCTTGCGGATCAACTTCATCTCGTTGAACTCTCCCGATTTCCCTTTCCTCGATAATACCATCTGTACATTCTTCTCTGCTTGCTCACGGTAATCCGGATGTACGAATTCCAGAATCGATCTCCCCGCAATCTCATCGACAGATTCATACCCCAGCATTTGAACCATAGCCGGGTTAATAAACAGCACTTTCCATTTTTGATGAATAACAATACCTATAGGGGAATGCTCAAAGATGTTTTTATATATTTCTTCAGATACGCGCGAAGAGTTCAGGTTTTTATCAGATTCTATCTCGCCCTTCATAATCCTATAATCTCATTTTTGGTTGCACTTAAATAACCTAGTATAACGTTATTCATGGACAAATACAAAAAACCATCACAGGTTGAGAAAGCAAAAAACAATATTTCTCCTTATACTCACCAGTCCCCGCTGCATATATCTCGATTACTAAAGGTAGTATAAACTCAACCGACAGATATGTCAAGGTGTTTTGACAAGTAAAGCACCCCTGCCTTGACATAGAGGGATTAAAGATTAAGCTAGGAGAAATGAACAAAGGAGGCGTAAGATGAAACGAGTGTTTGTGTTGGCATTTCTACCATTGGTGTTGTTTGGGTTTGAGACGGTGAATCTACTCAAGGATCACAGTTTCGAGAAGGACAGCGAGGTGTGGGCTACTTCTGAAGGCAGTAAGTGGGCAGGGGTTGGAGAGGATTCAGCAATCGTAAATAGGCACGATTCCCAAAGTTCTTTTGATGGATCATTCTCTGCATCCGGGGATACGAGGACAACTCCAGCTTGGGTCGGTAGTGGCGGTTTTGACTCAGCTATGATTATATGTAGCTTTGACAATAAGAAGATAGTTGACTTGGATAGCTTAATTTGGAATCAACGAGTGATTGGAAAGTATGATATGTATACCCTAACAATCCTTTCAGTCGTAGGTTTTATTCTTGATGCCAATTCTACGAATTGGTTAGGATTCGGATACCGTTTCACGAATCCTTCCTTTACGTGGGGAGCTTACCCAGGTTGGTTTTATGAAGATTATGATATGCCGGAAGATACGTTCTGGCAAGAATGCGCTCATAGTCTTCGAGAAGACCTAATAAATTCTCATGGGTTTTCTGAGGAAACCACCCTGGATTCATTCCTCATAATAAGTTGGGGATACTGGTACGACTCTGATACTTGGTATGGCCAGAAGGTATACTGGGATGATATACGCTTGATGGGTTATGCGGATTATGATGTAGGGGTTAAAGAGATATTATCCGGCGACTCGCTGGAGGCTGGCACGCCGTACCAACCTGTGGCACGTATCAAGAACTTTGGACGCGAGAACGCTGACAGCTTTTTGGTTATTGCCGAGATTAAGGATGGTGCAAGCCTAATCTATGTTGACACCCTGCCCTGGTCTCTGGAAGGCGACACTGAGGATACCGTGGAGTTCGCCCAGTTTATACCAGCATCGGGAGGCGAGTTTACACTAACTGTTCGTACCGAAATGGACCCCGACGAATCGGATGCCGATGACGAGGTGTCAAAGGCTCTTACCGTAACCGGAATCGAAGAAGCACCAATAGTCTCCAATCTCCAGCTTGTCCTGAACCAGTCGTTATCAGTTGGTGTATTGAAGGTTTCCTATTCTATTCCTTCAAACCAACAAGGCATGCTTACTCTCTATGACGCCACGGGCCGCCGCATCGAGCGGATGGCGCTCAAAGGTTCGGGCAGGGTTGAGCTTGGGGCTGGGCTGGCTTCAGGGGTGTACATCGTCAGGCTTGAGTGCGATTCGTCAAGCGCTGCAAAAAAAGCGGTGGTATTGAAGTAATCCGGTTGACAATTTCCATAAGAGGGCTAGAATTAGGGTTCCAGGGTCGTAGTGTTTGAATTCAAACGCCCCCGTAGCTCAGAGGATAGAGCGATGGTTTCCTAAACCATAGGCCGTGGGTTCGAATCCCTCCGGGGGTATAGGAAAAGTGAAAAATGGGGTCCCCGGGGAAATACGAAGTAATTCCCTGGGGTAAAAAAAAGGAGTTTCATGGCCAAGAAGTCAAAGTCCCCTTTCAGAGGCGGACACAAACATATCAAGCAGGAAGACGCCTTCACCAAAGCGGTACAGAAGGTATACCAATATTACGTAAAGAACACGTTCCAGGCGATAATTACCACCCTGGCCGGTCTCGGCATTCTTGTGCTTGCCGTTATCCTCATATCGAGGTGGACAGGCGCCGATTCAAAAGCGCCACCCAAGGAAGCGGCACTTTCACTTCTTATCGCCCAGCAACTCGTTGAGGTATCTCCGGCAGAAGCCGAGGACACCCTGCGCAATCTTATAACGCGTTACCCCCGCACCCAGCCCGGCAAAAAAGCTCACTACTACCTTGGCCAGGCGCTCTTTCTGCAGGGAAACTTTGAGGAGGCGTTGACCGAATTCACCGAATTCGAAAAATCCTATCCGGTTAAAAAATCCTTTCTGCGCCCTGCAGCCCTCTTCGCCCAGGGTAATTGTCTTGAAGAGCTAGGCCGGCTCGAAGAAGCCATCGAGCGTTATTCTCAATTGCCTGACAAGTATTCTGAATCAGCCTTTATTCCCTTCGCCAAAATCGGTACGGGACGCTGCATGCTTATTCTCAAGCAATTCGACCAGGCCGAGGAACTCTTTACGCAGATGCTTAAAGATTACCCTGCAAGCGATTACCAGGTAATCTACTGGACTGCGCAAACCCACCTGGGCAGGATAGACGCCCTCAGGAATATGTTTTAGCGCCGTAAACCAGACACAAAAACTTTGACCCGTGTCTCTACCGATGTAAGTAAGAAACGGCAGCAGGGATTGAGCAACTGCTGTAATTGGTGAATAATCAGTGGGAATCGGATGCGGGCTTGCGTTCCAGCTTAATTCCTTCAACCAGAAAAAGAAGATCGTCCCGGTACTCCTCGAACCCTGCCCGCGCAAGAGCTTGCTCGTCCATCTCATCTTCCCCCTCCGGGTTATCGCCCAGTATGGTCTCGGTGATGTAGCGCTCCCCCGCCCCTATGCCTGCGGAAAACGCTATCCTGTAAACACCCTGAAGCCCATTCGCAAACGAGGAATCGAGAACGACCCCAACCGAATCGCAGATGTCTTCAGTATACAAAATGCCTGAAGTCTCCCACAACTCCAGCGCCTCCGCCTCAACGTCAATATCCGCCGCAGCAAGAGCGCCGGTGAGAAATTGCGCGGTTACGTCCATGGTGAAAATGAATCCTTCCAGGAATCCTATCTCAAAGGTGCGTTCGACTATCGTCTCGCGAAGCGCCCTGTTCTTGCCGCAAAAAACCGATGCCAGCATCAGCAGGGCAAGC
>JAUVJT010000044.1 GCA_030592225.1 Candidatus Stahliibacteriota bacterium
CCTACCTCGCCGGGACACGTGGCAGGCTTCCGCGCCTGGCTCATGCCCCACCTGCCTGCGATAACCGTTCGTAAAAGTCTGGGCTCCGATATATTCGCGGGGTGCGGACAGCTTCTCTCCCCACACCCATAACACATAACCCGTACCCGTAACACATACCGTAACACATACCGTAACACATACCCGTAACACATACCCGTAACACATACCCGTAACACATACCCGTAACTTCCTGACGTCGCAATGCCCCCATGGTTCGCAGCGCTTAAAGATACCGTACAAACTTCAACCTGCTTCTCAATCTAACTAAATTTGTTATTCTTTATCAGGAGATGGGGAACGTTCGTCTGAGGCACATCCACACCTTTCTTTACCTTCCCCGTGATCATGTTCGTGGTGGTGCTTGCCTTCGACAATGCTTTTGCCTATCTGGAACGCTATGAGAGCAAGGATGACTGCCGCAGCGATTATCTTAACGATTGCAGGAAATTCAAGCATGCCGAGCATCCTGCCTGAGGGTGATGCCGATGCGATGGCGTCCCACGGAACGACGAGGTCAAATAGATAGCCCATGCCCAGGGAAACGAGGATGATGGATGCAAGGTAGATTACGAGAGCGCGCTTGCCCAGGGTCTTTGAGACAACGGTGATGGTGATGGCATTGGTGGCCGGGCCGGCGATAAGGAACACCAGAGCCGCGCCCGGAGAGATGCCCTTGAGGATAAGGGCGGCAGCAATAGGCAAAGAACCGGTGGCGCAGATGTAGAGAGGGATGCTGAGAGCCAGCATGAGAAGCATCTGCAGGATGGGTGATGAGAGGTATACTCCGATGAGGTCGGCAGGAAGGAAGTAAGCGATTGCGCCGCCTATTGCAGAACCAATGAGTATCCACTTGCCGATGTCTGCAATAAGTTCGCCGAAGGAGTAGGCAATCATGGCTCTCATGCGCGCCCCAAAGCTGTGATTGTGACCGTCGGCGTCATCTCCGCAGACAGGGCACAAAGGTTTCTTCGCCGATTCATTTTTGGCTTCCTCGCTGCGGTCAAAGATGTTCGCACCAAAACCCGACACAACGCCCGCAAAGAAGGAAGCAGCAATGTGGTAGATGGTAAAGATAGGACCGAGCAGGGAGTAGGTGGCAAGAATGGAGTCCACCCCTGATGTGGGAGTGGAGATGAGGAAAGCAAGTGTGGCCCCCGGGCTGGCCCCGGCCTTGCGCAAGGTTGATACCGCAGGGATAACCGAACAGGAGCACAGGGGAAGAGGGATACCGAAAAGGGTGGCCTTCAGTACCGAACCGAAGCTGGACTTGCCAAGATGGCGCGAGATGCGCTCCACCGAGAAAAATACGTGCAGCAAACCGGCAAACAGGAAACCGATGATAAGGTAGGGAGCCATCTCCGCGAAAAGATGCCAGGATTGAACACCAATCCCCTTAATCGCCGCCCATATCCATTCAAGCACTATTTGCATGTACCGGCCCGGACGTAAAACATTATCATACTATAATTATAGAGTTTCCCCTCCTGATGTCAACCCCTGCCCGCGCTTGCAGTATCGTCGAGTAGCTATCCTATTCTTCCTGGATGGTTATCGTCTTTATCTTGTCGTCCTTCTCAATTTCGTCCAGGATTTCGTCTCCCCGTATGAGCTTGCCTATGACGGTGTAGTAGCCGTCAAACCCCTCGGCCTCCTCCTTGCAGATGATGAACTGCGAGGAGGTCGTCCACGGGCTGCCCATCCGGATCATGGAAAGGGTTCCCCGCACGTGATGCAGGGAGGTATCGATCTCTTCTTTCAGGAGCTTACCGGAGTGGCCGGTACCGTCGTTGTTGGGACAGCCGGACTGCACCGTGCCCAAATCGGAGATGCGCCAGAACAGCAGGCCGTCGTAAAATCCGTCGTTGGCCAGCTTGACAAAATGCGCGGTCACGTTGGGAGCCTTATCTGAATAAAGCTCAAACCACATTATCCCGCGCTCCACAATCTCAATACCCGCATAAAGCTTCTTCGAGGTCTCGGGCTTCTGTTCTGCTGATCCGCAGGCCGTAACACCCACCACACCCGTAACACCCACAACGCCCACAACCATCAAGATTATTGTCTGGATTATTGAAAACGCTTTTTTCATGCATCCTCCTTCATCAGTTGATAATATGGAGAATCTTCCCCAGGTCAAGTATTTTTGGCGTAAGTCGTGGGCTTTGAATGTGTGAACCTGTCACCTTCGAGCAGATCAAACGTCATCTAACGCTGCAAGGGATTTACGGATCACGTCTTATTTGCAAACAGGGGAACTAACAAAGACGCCGGCCTCATCAGGGCAATCGCCTTTCAAGAAACACCCGCCCCTGCAGGAATGGCCGCGTGCAGAGAAACGCTCATCGGTAGAGTGCTTCGACTGCATCGAGGTTCTTGCCGGCAAAAATCTGCTCCCCGCCAACCCGTTTTAGTATGGATTCCTAACCCTTGACAGATTCCCACTTATGGATATACTTTCCGATGTTAGATAAGTTTCGCTTTCACGTTACCGTGAAGAAGCGCGAGTGCGCAAAGCGAATAATTAGGCAACCGGTGATTAGCACCGGGATTTAGGAAATAAGGAGGAGCCTCATGAGTGTACGTAAGGCGGATATCGTTGAGGAAATAGAAAAACGAGTAGGTCCTCGAGTAACCAAGAAGGACATCGCCCTTATCGTAAACCTATTCCTCAAGGAAATCTCTCAACTGCTCGCTGAAGGCAAACGTATTGAGATCCGCGGATTCGGGGTCTTCAAAACCAAGCAGCGCAACGCCAAGATTGCACGTAACCCCAGAACCGGGAAAGAGATACACATACCGGCCCGCCTGGTACCGGTCTTTAAGCCCTCCAAGCTACTAAAACAACTGGTAATGCAGAAATAACAAGAGAGGCTCAATAGATGCCCTGTGGCCGTAAAAGAAAACTTAAGAAAGTAAAGCGTCACAAGTTTAAGAAACGACGCAAATTGATGCGCAAGCGCCGTCATTAATGCGCCCGTAGCTCAGTCGGATAGAGCGTCACGCTCCGGACGTGAAGGTCGTAGGTTCGAGTCCTGTCGGGCGTACTGTCTGAGTGAAATGCTCTCAGCGGGGGGTTAACGCCTCCCGCTGTTTTGCGTCTCAAGTATTATGAGGATACATCGTGGATAAGCTGATTATCTCCGGCGGACATCCCTTGCACGGCGAGGTAATGATATCCGGTGCAAAGAACGCGGCACTACCGCTGATGGCCGCTTCTCTGTTGACATCCGAACCTTGTACCATCTCCAACGTACCCAATCTGGTTGACGTTGAAACCATGGCCGAACTCCTGACCCATCTCGGGGTAAGTATCGAAAGAGACGGCGACCAGGTGATCGTCCATGCAAAAAAACCGGCAGGCGAAGCCTCCTACGACATCGTGCGCAAGATGCGTGCGTCGTATTACGTTCTGGGACCGCTGCTGGGTAGATTACGCGAGGCGCGGATATCCCTGCCCGGCGGATGCGCCATTGGTGCAAGACCCATAGACCTGCACATCAAGGGAATGGAAAAGCTGGGCGCGGAGATAAACGTTGAGGGCGGCTACGTGAACGCAAAAGCAGCCCGACTCAAAGGCGCGGAGATATTCCTGGAGGGAACGAAAGGCCCCTCGGTGGGAGCGACCATCAACGTGATGATGGTCGCGGTGCTTGCCAAAGGCACCACCAGGATCATTGGAGCGGCTGCCGAACCCGAGGTGTGCAACGTGGCCGCGTTCCTGCGCAAGATGGGAGCAAGCATCAGCGGCGACGGCACCCACGAGATTACCATACGAGGAGTGGACAAGCTGCACGGAGCGGAGTTCAAATGCACCCCTGACCGTATCGAGGCCGGAACCTATGCAGTGGCCGCAGCCATCACCAGGGGCAGGTTGATTCTGCGCAACGCACCGTCGGCCCACATGGGCAACGTTATCCAGCCCCTGCTTGAAGCAGGCGCGGAAATCGAGGCCTCGGGCAATCACCTGACTGTATCCATGATGCGCCGCCCCACCCCCCTGGTCGTCAACACCGCACCCTACCCCGGATTCCCCACCGACATGCAAGCCCAGCTCATGGCATGGCTCAGCCTGGGTAAAGGAACCAGCCTCATTACCGAGAACATCTTTGAGAACCGGTTCATGCAGGCCATGGAGCTTGTCAGGATGGGCGCGCAAATCACCATCAAGGGCAACACCGCGGTAATCGAAGGAACCGATCATCTCTCCGGCGCTGAAGTCATGGCCTCTGACCTGCGGGCGTCAGCCGCACTGGTGCTTGCCGGACTTGCAGCCAAGGGCAAGACCACGGTGAGCCGCATCTATCACCTCGACCGCGGCTACGAAAGACTGGAAAACAAACTGGCCGGCGTGGGCGCTGAGATAAAACGGGTTTCTGCACCGGACGAGGAATGAGCAAACGCTGGGTAAGTGTAGGAGGGGTCAAGATCGGAGGCGGCGCACCGGTAGTAATCCAGACCATGACCAAAACCCGCACCCGTAACCCTAACACATCTCCCCGTAACACACCTCAGATACTGGAAGAAATCAAACGAGTGGCTAATGCCGGCGCGGAGTTGGTACGAGTTGCGGTGCCGGATGACGAAGCGCTCCACGCTTTTGCCCAAATCGTCAAGAAATCACCGATTCCTGTGATTGCCGACGTGCACTTCAACCCGAAGCTGGCTTTAGGATCAATCGAGGCTGGCGCTGCAAAGCTCAGGATCAATCCAGGAAATATCAGATCAAAGGACGATTTGAAACAAATCGCAGACGCAGCCAAGGAGAAGGGAATACCCATCAGGATAGGCGTCAACTCCGGGTCCCTGCCGCCTGAGATCATGGAGAAGCACCAGCATCCCACCCCCCAGGCAATGATCGAGGCACTCAGCAATGCGATAGCGACGTTCGAGGAATTCGGGTTCGAAGATTTAGTGATTGCGGCCAAGTCGTCGGACGCAAGGGTGACGATTGATGTCTACCGGATGATGGCCGAGCGTTTCGGCTATCCCCTGCACCTTGGCGTAACTGAGGCTGGCCTGCCGTTCGAGGGCGCTATCCGCTCCACCGCGGCCATGGCCCCCCTGCTGTTGGAAGGCATTGGAGATACCATCCGCATTTCCCTGACCGGGCCTGCCGAAAAAGAGGTCGAGGCATGCTGGGAGTTGCTGCGTAGTTTGGGATTGAGGGAACGCGGCATAAAATTCATATCCTGCCCGGGCTGCGGGAGGACTGAGATTGATATTGAAAGACTGGCGCGGGAAGTAAAGAAGAGGTTGAAGGACATCAAGGAGCCGCTGATCGTGGCGGTGATGGGCTGCGTGGTAAACGGGCCGGGGGAAGCGCGCGAGGCCGACTACGGCATCGCCGGAGGCAAAGGCCAGGGAATAGTGTTCCGCAAAGGCGAAGTGGTGAAGTCGATAAGTGAGGACAAGCTTGTGGATGAGTTGGTGGGGTTGATTGAGAAAGACGTAACCCCTTAACACAATCAGCATCTCGTAGGGGCGTACCTTTAGGTACGCCCGCAATAATAGAACTTCCAATCGGGCGGACTTGAAAGCCCGCCGGTACATGGCTTCCACTGTAAAAACATGTCGAATTCTAGCGTCGGATTATAGGCTTTATCTCTCAGAAGGTGTGTTACGGTGTGTTACGGTGTTCGACCGTAAATAGCCCTTTGCCGACCCGCACCACCCAGGTTTGACCTAATGCCTTAAAGATTGAAAGCCCACCAGTGACGAAAGGTGCGAATTACTTCTCCTGACTTAGTCAAATCCTTGTTCATGCGACCTCAGATTACTTGTAATATAAGGATTGTCAACTTGTGCGGTGGGAGATTTTCCATGCCTTAAAACCGGAAAGTGATCGCGGTGGGGAATGTCGGTGCAGTTAACTGAGAGTTGATAACACCCTGAAATTGGCGATTTTCAGGGTTAAGGTATTGATATTCATGGGCTTACCTGTGAAACTAATTCCCAGTGAATTAATCATGAATTAGCCCTTAGGGGCTTGACAAGTGGGGGAAAATGTATATAATGTGGGTATGAATGGTGAAATGTGGGTCAACCGTGCGTTTTCGTGGACAGTTTAAGTACGCGGTAGACCATAAGGGACGGGTTGCCATTCCGGCACCTTTCCGCCGCGCACTCGAAGCCGCTGCTCAACGCACCCTGATTCTGACCAAAGGCTACGACGGCGAAATAGAGGTTCATCCCCTCGCCGAGTGGGAGCGCTTCGAGGACGGCACGCTCCTGGCTATCCCCAGATACAAGAGAGAAACAAGACGCTTCATGCGCCGCCGGGCCGCATCCGCCACCGAGGTGGATATGGATTCCCAGGGACGCGTCATGCTGCCCCGCCACCTTGCAGAATACGCACGAGTTGAAGGAGAAGTCGTAATTACGGGAGCGATAAGTCATTTTGAGATTTGGAACCCCTCCGTCTTTGCCAAGTTCGAGGAGGAGTCCGAAACAACTCAGGAAGAAGATTCTGAAAACCTTGAAAAATACTTGCATGAAGGGAGATCAGAATGAAAACCATGCTTAAGCGAGTCGAAGGCATTCCCTTCGTGAATCTTGCAGGCGAAGTAAAAGAAGAAGATGCAGGCGAGCTTTGCGCCCTGTTCGAAGGACTGCTTTCGGCAAACGAGGTAAATGTCGTTGTTAATCTCGCCAGCTGCAACCATATACAGATACCTCTTATTCCGGAACTTATTGAGTTCAAGCGCCGCTTTCACGAACGCGGCGGCGACATAAAACTTATAAACGTCTCCGACTACATAAACTCGCTCCTCAGCCTTTACGGCTTTCATCCTTTTGACATATACCCTTCCAGAAGGGCCGTGCTAAAAAGCATCGCCAGGATGACTGCCGGCGGGTAGCACCGCCAGTGCTATGCGATGAGCAAGTTTCATCGGTCGGTGATGGTGGATGAAATTGTGGCTGCACTTGTTCCAAAGTCCGAAGGCGTCTACGTGGACGCCACCCTGGGC
Organism: Candidatus Stahliibacteriota bacterium; assembly: GCA_030592225.1. Taxonomy (GTDB): domain Bacteria; phylum Hydrothermota; class Tepidihabitantia; order B3-TA06; family B3-TA06; genus B3-TA06. Next base: position 7,011 of record JAUVJT010000044.1, read on the forward strand.
GGAGGAGGACACACCCGGGGATTACTGGAAGCGGGTGCAGGCCGAATGATAACTCTGGACATGGATGGGGAAGCCCTCGCCCATGCCGGCCAGAATCTGGCTAGCTTCGTCGAGCGGCTTTCCCTCCATCATTCTAACTTCCGCGACTTACAACGTGTACTGGACGAGGAAGAAATCGAGCAAATAGATGGCGCGGTATTTGACCTGGGGCTTTCCTGGCACCAGGTCAGAAGTCAGGAGCGTGGGTTCAGCTATCAGGGAGAAGGAGCGTTGGATATGCGGTTCGATGCCAGCTCCGATGCGCGCTCCGCCCTTGAAATAATCCGCAGCGAACCCGCCAAGAAGATAGAACGGATACTCAGAGAATATGGAGAAGAACCCCGCTCGCGTCAAATCGCGCGGGCGATTACCGAACACAAACGGAGCATAAAAACAACCAAAGACCTTGCCGATCTTCTGCACGGAATTGCGGGTCCCAAAGGCTTTCGCAAGACAGCGATGAGGGTTTTTCAGGCGCTGCGCATCGCGGTCAATGAGGAGTTGCAGAACCTGGAAGCGGGTCTTGATGCTGCCTGCCGCAGGCTGGCCCATGGTGGACGCGTTGCAGTGCTGGCCTATCACTCTTTGGAAGACAGAATCGTCAAAAATAGGTACAGGGACGCGGAGCGAACCGAGAAATTTAGCAGAGTGAACCGTAAACCAATATTTGCTTCGGACGAGGAGGTGAAGCAAAACCCGGCGGCACGAAGCGCCAGGTTAAGAGTACTGGAGAGAACATGAAAAAGATAGCACTGGTTTTACTGGCAGTAGCCATCATGCTGGGCTATGTGTGGATGCGTTCGGTGAACAACAGATTGACCGAGCGGGTAACCGACTTGCAGCGTCAGACCCAGATACTTACGGAAAAACTCGAACGCGAACAGATAACCCTTAATCATAAACTCATAGTCACCGCTCTTGAACCCCGTGCCCTGGCTCTTGGTCTGTATTACCCCTGGGAGGAAAATGGGCCGAATTAAATTCGCAGGCGGGGTTCTACTTGTACTTGCCGTTGGTATGCTGGGGTACGCTTTTTACCTTCAGGTGATATTGGGCCCCAAATATGCCGAGCGCGCACGCTCCCAGCAGGAAGAACACATCGAGCTTTTGCCCAAACGGGGAAAGATATACGACCGCAACGGCGTGCCCCTGGTCACCGAGAAAAAAGCCGCGTCAGTGTACGTACTCCCCCAGTACGTACAGGATATCCCCAAAGCGGTAGATATACTGTCAAATTACCGGCTGGGTACGCCGACCAGGCTGGAACGCTACATCAGAACCAGAAAGCGCTTTTTCTGGCTGGTTCGCAAGTTCGATTACGAAAAGGCCTGCGCCCTGAAATCGGAACTCCAGCAAGCATCACTTGCCAACGCCATTAATATAGAGGAAGAAGCACAACGCATCTACCCATGGGATGAAATCACCGGAAGCGTAGTCGGATTCGTAGGCGCCGAGCACACGGGACTCGCCGGCATAGAGTACACGATGGACTCTCTCCTTGCCGGCAAGCCTGGCTGGGCAATATACCAGCGAGATGCGCTGGGAAGAGACCACCCCTCCCCCGCTTTTCCGGTGCAGGAGCCCGAGAACGGGTGCGACGTTACCTTGACTATCGATCTGAACATCCAGGCCATAGCTTACGAGGAACTCAAGGCGGCGTGCGAGAAATTCCAGGCCAGGCGGGGATATTGCGTGGTGATGAATCCCCAGACTGGCGAGGTGCTGGCGCTGGTTGACTATCCTGACTTCGCGCCCGCCCGCTACAGCCGCTACGCGCGTGAAACCTGGAAGATGGGCGCGGTTGCCGATGAGTTTGAACCCGGGTCGGTGTACAAACCGGTGGTCGCCGCCATATGTCTTGAAGACAGCCTTGCCCAGCGCGATGAGTGGGTGCCCACAGGCGGCGGGATACTGGTGCAGGGAAGAAGAATTACCGACATCCACGGAAGGGATGGTTTTTCGTTCGACGACGTTTTCATAAAGTCCAGCAATATCGGGGTATCCAAGCTGGCTCTAAGGTGCGGAATTCAGAGATTTTATGAGGTATCTCGACTGCTGGGGGTGGGAGTTCCTACCGGAATAGAGCTACCCGGAGAAGCGTCGGGGAAAATAGACCGCCCCCGCCAGATGACCGAGCTTCGTTTGACCAACAACGCGTTCGGCCAGGGACTTTCCATGACTCCCTTGCAGCTTGCCGCCATGTACTCCACCTTTGCATCAGGAGGAGTATACAACGCACCTCATATCATACAGAGAGTAGACAGAAACGGCAGGGTTATATTCAAAGGGGAGACGAAGGAACTGCGCAGGGTATTCAGTGAAACAATCGCAGCCGAAGTGTGCGAGATTTTGCAGAAAGTTGTGGATGAAGGAACGGGTAAAGTGGCAAGGATTGAAGGCATACAGGTCTGCGGCAAAACAGGCACCGCCCAGAAAGCTATCCCCGGGCAAGGCTATTCATCATCGCTGAGCGTGGTTTCGTTCGTGGGCTTCCTGCCCCGTGAAGATGCCCGGCTTCTGGTCGCAGTGGTAATAGACGAACCAGGATTGGGTCGGTTTGCCGGCGAAATAGCCGCACCGCCATTCCAGAAAATTATGGAGAGGATGCTTCGCCTGCCTGCATATCGAGATATCCGTATGCAAGCGTTGGAAGAAAAAATGCTGGCCCTGGCTCAGGACTCTGTGGAGAGTACGCAGTGATTTTGGCTGAGATATTAGCCGATTGCAGGGATGCAACGCTACACGGTTCAGGTGAGGTTGACATCAGCGAGGTGAGTTATGATTCCCGCAAAGTTGTTAAAGGTTCCTTATACGTTGCAATTGCTGGTCTTAGAACTGACGGTCGCCGCTTCGTGGCCGATGCCGTCAACCGCGGGGCTGCTGCCGTCGCTGCACGGGAAGTGGAAGGGTTACCGCAGGACGTGCCTCTGATTGACGTTGCAAACCCCCGACGCTTTCTTGCCCAGGCGTCAGCCGCCTTTACCGGATACCCGGACCGTACAATGACGGTTATGGGGGTTACCGGCACCAACGGAAAAACCACGGTCACCTACCTTCTGGAAAGCATAATGAGAGAAGCCGGGAGAAAAACCGCAATCATAGGCACAACCGGATTCTTTGACGGGGACAACTGGGAACGCCTGGCTCATACCACGCCGGAAAGCGCTGATCTTTGGAATATACTGAAGCGGGTAAAGGAAAATGATACCGAGACAGTGGCCGTTGAAATATCGTCGCACGCCATAGCGTTTGACCGCACGTGGGGACTGGATGTGGACGCGGCAATATTTACTAATTTGACCCAGGATCACCTTGACTTCCACAAGGATATGCAAGACTACAAGGAAACCAAATTCAGGCTTTTCTCCGAGATCAAACCCCAGGCGCCTGCGATAATCAACGCAGACGACCCGGCAGGCCGGGAGTTGCTTGCTCGTATCGGTGCTCGTCCTGCCATACCTTACTCAATCGAGGGCAAGGAAACCGATCTGTGGGTAGAGGTCGAGGAGGCCAGCCTCGCGGGTTCGGCAGTAATCATTCACTACCAGGGTCTTGCCCTACCTGTTTTTATCAAGCTGCCCGGGCTGCACAACGTGAGCAATTTAGCCGCAGCCGCAGGAGCGGCGCTTGCCCTGGGCATAGAACCGGAGCCGCTCAAACAGGGAGTGGAGTCTTTAACCTGCGTTCCCGGACGGATGGAGCCGGTGCCTAACGATAGAGGTTTCTTCGTCTTTGTGGACTACGCGCATACCCCGGACGCCCTGGCGCATCTGATTAGCGCCGCGCGCAGCCTGACTAAACACAGGGTCATAACCCTGCTCGGATGCGGCGGCGACCGGGATCGCGACAAGCGTCCCAAGATGGGCAGGATAGCTTCGGAGTTATCGGATTTTGTGTTCGTGACCTCGGATAATCCCCGCACCGAAGATCCCCAGGCTATAGTAGATGAGATACTTACCGGGGTTGATACCGATGCCCGGAAGGTAATTGTTGACCGCAGGGAAGCGATATTCGATGCGGTAGGCTTGCTTGAACCAGGAGACGTGCTGCTGGTGGCCGGCAAGGGACACGAGGACTACCAGATACTGGGCACTGAAAAGATTCACTTTGACGACCGCGAAGTAATCAAGGAGGCCTTAGATGCTCTCACTTGAGGAAATCATTGCCGCCACCGGCGGTGTTCCCAGGGACATAGAGAATCCCGGCCTGCGCCCGTCAGGCGTATCCACCGACTCCAGGACCATAGCGCAGGGCGAGTTGTTCGTGGCTTTGCAAGGCCCCAACTTCAACGGTCACCAGTTTCTGGAACAAGCGTTCGAGAAGGGAGCGGTTGCAGCGATTGTATCAAACAAAGACGTGGATCTCCCCCGCGTAATAAACGTGGCTGACACCCTGAAAGCGTTGGGGGAGATCGCACGGTTCCATCGGGAAAAACTCGATATCCCGATAGTGATGATTACCGGCACCAACGGCAAGACCACCACCAAGAATATCCTCAGGGATCTGCTTTCCTTGAAATACAAAACTTACGCCAATCCAGGCAATTTCAACAACTTGATAGGCCTGCCCTCCTCGGTGATGGAGATTACTGCCGAACACGAAGTTGCAATACTTGAGGCCGGAATCAGCGAGAAAGGTGAGCTTGCCCGGCTTGCAGAGATTGCCAAGCCGACTCACCGTCTACTGACCAACATCGGGCCCGGACATCTCCAGTGCCTGGGAACGGTTGAAGGGGTACTCGATGCCAAGTGGAAGTTGGTGGAAA
>JAUVJT010000224.1 GCA_030592225.1 Candidatus Stahliibacteriota bacterium
AAGCACAACGAGTCCTGCGAATGTGGTCTTTATGAGAACGGTAAAGATGCCGGCTTTTGCGTCGAAACCAATCAGGATAAGAACTACCACCAGTACGCACAGTCCAAAGGTAAGAATGCGCCCGACCCCGACTTCTTTTTTACGGATTCCCAAATCATGTGTCAGCATGGTGGACAGCGCCAAAAGCTGGGAGTCGGCAGTGGACATAAGCGCGGCCAGTGCACCGGTCATAACCAGTGCGTGCACCCATCGGGGCGCGTAATAGGCAACCATATCCAGAAGGACCATGTTGGATGAGGAGAAGGAAAGCGAGGTGCCGCGAGCCCACACACCGATGAGCACCGGTGCAAGAAACAGGAAGCTTACTAGCAAGGGATAGAGCCATGCGCTGGTTCGCAGCGATTTCAGGGACCGGGCGGTGTAGAACCGAGTGAAAAGCTGGGGGAACAAGGGATTGACAAAGCTCCACAGGATAAGGAAAGAAAACCACTTCAGGGGCGTGAAAAACCCGTCAGGCCCGGGCCGCATGAAGTGTTCGGGGGATGCTTCGAATGCAGAGAGACCCGCCTTGCTGAATCCTCCCAGACCTTTGGCAACGAAAAACACCGCGGCAAGCATGGCCACGATCATCACCCCGCCCTGCAGAACGTCTGTCCAGGCGGAGCCGCGCATCCCGCCCATCACCACCACCCCGCCGATAAGCAAGATGACTACTATCGCGCCAATCCTGGTCATATCTATTCCGGCCAGCGAGGAAAGAATCATGCCTGCGCCCAAAGCCTGGGTCAGGAGGTAGGGAATGGTAAAGGCAACCATCACGACGAGAACAAGGCGACGCAGGAACGGGCTGCTGAACTCGCCGCCGATTAATTCAGGTGCGGTAAGGTAGCCCTTCTGTTTGCCCAGCTTCCACACCTTGCGCCCGATAATGTAGAAGGAGATTGGCACGAGCGCGGTGCCGAGTCCCATGATGCCGTACTGGCCCAGACCGAACTTGTATGCCGCACCAGCGAATCCCAGAAAAAAGAACGCCGAGAAGTTGGTGGCGGCAAGGGTCAGAAACAGAACAAAAGGCCCAATGGAACGCCCGGCAAGGAAAAACTCCTCGCTTGACCGTCCGGCTCGCTTGCGTGAGATTATGGAGATGAGGATAAGGACGACGACGTAGGCGGCAAGCATCAGCCAGTTCATTCATCCCCCCAGGCAAAGCGGGTAAGCAGAAAGAAACCGAGGGATGTCAGAAGTACCAGTCCGACCTCAAACCACAACCAGCCGGGAAGACCGAGATAGAGTTGAGGCGGCTTGCCCCAGTTGCAAAAATCAAGTCCCAGGATTACCAAGACCGCCCAGACAAAAAGCCAACTCACTCCCCTTGCAAGCTCCTTGCTATTCTTTTCACCTCTATTGCTCGTCATTACAACTCCTCTAAACTCTGCTTCCCCCGAAGGGGTACGGTGTGTTACGGGCGGGATTTTCCTGGATTGACCGGCTGGAAAACGCCAAACAATGCCGGTAGATGTAATCTATTCAGATAGAGACGGATGTCAAGATAAACGGGGGATATCCCTTTAGCGTACATTGATTAGGTTTTACCTTTTACTCCTTGAATCTCGGCTTGAGTAATATCACAGATGAAATCTAACATGTAGAGCAGCTTAGCTGAGTTTACCTCAGTATGATACTTAATATCAGAACCATGGAATATCCCATTGCGATTTGGAAAAATATCCGAAGGTACTTCTATTCCCAAATAAGCCTTGCCTAATGGTTTTACAGCGTAACTTTTGTACGTTTCAATCTCCGAAACGAACGTGAACCGATTCAACATCTCTACGCACTGCTTACCTCCCTTATTAACGGGTCTTTTGCAAACATCAAAAAAAGTTTTGAGGATACCTTCTATATGAGGCAACATTACAGAAATAGATACCATGTAGTTTCCATCATTGTGAGCTTTTAGTCCACATTCTAAGAATTCTTTCCTCTCCTTAAAATACCTATTCAACCTCCACTTATCTCTCAGCATGGACATTATATTGGTTTGATTGAGATAAGATATTAGATAACCATCCAATACTTCGGATTCAGTTTCAGCTATTTTTTTAAGCTCAATTACTTCCCCCACAGAAAGCTTGGACATTCGAACTACCCACCCCTGCCGTACAATTGGGAGATAGATGCTATCCCAAAAATTAGGTTCAAACCTTTCAAGGAATCGCTGGAATCCCCCAGGATCTTCAGCCACGAATTCAACGATTTGATTTATTACGTCCTTAATTGGCTTGAATATCTCATATAATTTATGTATGGTACCGGAGATTCGTTGGAATGCTTGATAGATACTTTGCATGCGTTTTACAAAGTTATCCAAGTTTTCTGAAAATGTTCGCAACGATTCCAAAGTATCTAAAAACTGCTGGTATTTCTTTTCATCCATTACTATCTGCTTTTAACCTGCTGTGCCCCACACGCCCGCACGCACACCCCGCAGATGTGCTGACCTATGATGCGCTGTTTGACGAACGCATCGAGTTGAGCGTAGCATTGCTGGTGATCAAACGAAGCAGGGTCGTCGGCAATGGCATCGGCAGGACAAACGTCAAGGCAGGCGCGGCACGCACCACAGTCTTCATTGAGCGGCTGCGACGGTTCTAGGTGGGCATCGGTGAGTACAGAGACCAACCTAATCTGCGCCCCGTACTGCGGGGTAACCAAAAGATTGTTGCGGCCTATCCAACCCAGACCGGCCTGGACCGCCGCGTGTTTGTGTGAAAATGCACCGCGCTGATCGTTCCAATCGACAAGCTGGGATGCGGGAACGGGATAAGCGGAGAAACCCCGGGATTGCAGGAAACGAGTTATCTTGAGTCCCAGTTGATCAAGAGCCACATTGACCATCCGGTAATGATGGTAGTAGGTTTTTGTGGGGCGGTCGGTGATCTCGGCAAGTACCGCTTGTGAGAGCCGAATAGCGGCCACTACGGCACCAGGGAAATCCCCTGAGACAAGGTTGCGCTCAGCGAGAATTTCAGAAAGATCAACCACCCCCACCAGGTCAGCCCCTTGTTTTATTACAAACTCGCAGAGTTCAGTGGTCAGATTCAAACTCATC
>JAUVJT010000232.1 GCA_030592225.1 Candidatus Stahliibacteriota bacterium
AGCATATAGAACAAGGAGGAAAGCATGAAGAAACGTGTATTATTGATAGTCCTTGGCGCAATGTTTTTTGCGCTTCCCTTAACTGCCCAGGAATCCTGGGTGCGTTTTTATGAAGCGGAAGAGTGGGAGGAAATGAGCGGCCAGTGCGTTATCCAGACCGCGGACGGAGGCTACGCAATCTACGCATACTTTTACGAGTATGGGGTGGGCGAGAAGGTATGGCTTCTTATGACCAGCCCCCATGGCGATACCCTGTGGACAAAAAAATACGAAAATCAAGCCTCCTGGGGCAGTGATGCCCTGATAGAATCGGCTGACGGAAGCTGCGTGCTTACCGGGGCGGGTTATACCGGGGAGAGTTACGACGTATGGCTGTGCAAGGCAGGCGCGTATTGCGACGTTATCTGGGAGCGCCACGTAGACCTTGGCAAGGGACTGGATGAATACGGCAGATCGATACAGCAGACCACAGACGGAGGGTACATTATTACAGGACGCACATACGACCTCAATCTAAACAAGTCCGATGTCCTGCTGATAAAGACCGATGCCCGGGGAGATACCGTATGGACTCACACCTACGAACAGGGGGGGGCATCCGTGAGTCAAACGGCTGATGGCGGCTGTATGCTCGCTTGTAACTTTGGATCGTACCCGTACGAGTTCGGCTTGCTCAAAACGAATTCCCTTGGCCAGGAGGAGTGGAGACGCATCTATGACGGAACAGGCGGTGGCTGGGGCATGGAGCAGACCACGGATGCAGGTTATATACTTACTGCGGTTTCTGCCATTATCAAGACCGACTCGGCAGGCGACGTGGAGTGGACCAGGGATTTCGTGGCCGAGTGCGCTCGCCAGACAACTGACGGCGGCTACATTCTGGGCGGTATTGCAGGTACAAAACTGATAAAGCTGGACCCTGACGGCAATACACTCTGGGAAAAGATACGCGAGTTCCACATCTACTCGGTACGCCAGACCACAGACGGCGGCTATATCCTTACTGGCGGCCCGGATGTTTGGCTTGTCAAGACCGACTCCACAGGCTATGCCCCTAAGCTGAGCGGCATTGCCGAACCCGTACCCGTAACACACCACTCCAACTGGGAGGTGGTGAACTCCGTCGGCTCACGCATCACCCTGCGCTATGTGGACTATCCTCAAGGCTTTACCGCTTTCATCTTTGACGCAACAGGCCGCAAGGTTGACGAGGTGCATTCAAGTCTGACGTCAGGTTGTATCACATGGGGAGAAGGATGCGGGGCTGGTGTTTACTTCATCGTTGCAGAGTCAGATATAGCCTCGACGCAGAAGGTTCTGCTGATCAGATAAATCTTACGAAGTGCTTCGCAAGCTACCAGCTCAGCCCGAACCACACCCCCACGCCGAGGAACAATCGAACATTCCAATCATTGACACCGCTGTTGTAACCGAGGTCGAGACCGCCTTCGCCAAAAAAGTGCGAGTAGCGGGAAACCACGTACGCCGCGCCGCCGCCCAGGGTCAGCCACAGATCGGTAGAAACATCGTCGCCGTGCTCAGTAATGCTGGACAGCACCCCGACCCCCAGACCGGCAAAACCGTAGGGACGCCAATCCTTGTAGCTTCCCATGAACACCCCCTCGATGGGCGCTCCCATGTTAAGACCAAGGGTATTCGAGTGCTCGTAAGCAATAAGCTCAAGGATGCTGGTGCGCGCCCAAATCTGGTTCTTATAGAGGTTGACCATGGCCTCGCCGGAAAAACTGACCGGGTAGAGGGAGGCATCACCTTCAAAGAAACCCACCGAGAGCTTGGGGCCAAGCATCAGGGGAAAGGTTTTCTTTCTGCGCCGCGCAGCATCCATAGACAGCGGGAAAAGCACAGCAAGAGTAAGCAAGATACACAATATACGTTTCATAAATTCCTCCAAGGTTAAGGCCGCAAAAAAAAGATGGCCGGACGTTCATGCCGGCCATCATACCATGGGACGAGGGGTTAGTCAAGCCCCTGCGATCGCTTTCGATCGCAGCAGGCCTCAGCTAGTTCTTATTCGGTTGGCTCCTCGATCATCGGACCTCCCGGTTCACCCAGATTTCCAGAACCACCCCCGCGGCCTGGACCATGACCCGAACCAGGATGAGATCCACGTCTGCCGTCGTGTCCGCCGGCACGTCCGCCATGACGAAGGGATTGGAGTTTCTCGGCCTGCTCATCGGTAAGGATGTTGCGGACTGCAAAGAAAACGTCCACCTGTGTCAGCTGCATGTCCGTGCGCAAAGAGCCTATTTCCCGGATTTTTGCCTTGATTTTGCTCTCGCTGGGATCGTCGTCCTTCATCAACTCCTTCAAATTCAGTCGAGCGCGCTCAATATTCTGCTTTGCATCGAGCATTTCCTTCTCGTGTGCCGATTGCAAATCCTCAAGCTTATTTACCTGATCATCGGTCAACTCAAGTTCCTCAATGGCCTGGGGATTAAGGAGTTTTCCCAGCATCCCCCCCATTATTCCTCCACCGGGAGCGCCGTGATGGCCTTGCGCCCCGGCGTGAGGCGCTGCAAAAAGTCCTGCCAGGATTAAAGGTATCGTTGCCAGTTTAAGCATGATTTTTCTCCTTTCAAAGTTTGATTCGTAACTATTGGACACCGGAAACCTCAAAAGGTTTAATCAACTCAGCCTTGACAGAGCCAGTCCAACGGTTATGCTTAACCAATGGCAATGCTTCTACTTGCTCTATCAGGGGTAATGGATACCATAAATCTTCCGCAACCTGCAGCGGCAATCACTGTGGATAT
>JAUVJT010000001.1 GCA_030592225.1 Candidatus Stahliibacteriota bacterium
AGCTCGGTGTGGGCAGTGATGGTCTGGTGGTGGTAGTCGGTGAGTACGTTGTAGGTGGGGAATTCGACTAGGATGGTGAAGGGGTTGCCGGGTACGTTGCCGCGCCAGTCGAGGAAGGTGATGTTCTGCAGGCTGTGCCACAGCTCCACGTTACTGGAGTCTAAGTCGCGAACCTCGCAGCGGACCTCGATGTCGTGCTCGTCGTCGTAACCGAAGTTCTCAACCATGCAGCTCGGGGTGATGGTGCTACCCTCGTCGTACCAGTCAGGCTGCTCATCCGGCTCTTCCGGCCAGTACAGATCGATCACGCCCACGTCGTGGGACAGCAGGCAGGTTACGTTGCGGCGAACGGTATCGTTGTACGGGCAGTGATCGGACTCATCAGGTCCAACCTCGCCCAGACGAACCAGGCCGATGAGCTCGTAGAACACGAACGGCTCGGTCTCGTGGCAAACGCCCTCGGGAAGCCAAGGGGTAATCGCCACGAACAGGGTGTCGGGATCATCGGTGGCGTCGCCCATCCAGCCGAGGTGGCTGATCAGGGTGGTGTCGGCGAAGATGGTGTCGTTCTCGACGCCGTTGATCTTGCCGTAGGTGTCGATGGCGAAGAACTTCACCGGGAAGAAGCCGCCGTCAGGCTCGGTCTGACGACCGATGTTGGCGATGGCGATTTCCGGAGTGATGGCTACATCGGCCTCGACCCAGTCTATGTTGGGCTCTTCCATACGGAAGGCGGTGAGGTCATGGGCTTCCTCGTAGTAGCAGGGAGGTGAAGGCATGGGTGAAAGCGGATAGTCGCCGAAGCCAAGGTGCACGAACAACTCGTTTGTACCAGTATAGTAGCTTGAATAATAAGCGCCCCAGTAGAACGAGCCGTTCATCAACAATCCGCCGCGGCCGGGGCCGCTGCCCAGGTAGCAGGGATGCGGACCAGGCCAAGTCAACATGGCCGCCTCCATGTGGTAACCGGAAGGAGTGGAGGCGGGAGTCCAGGCTGCCCAGATGTTGCCGGGAGTGCTTGAACTAGCCCACGCTCCGAAGCCGCCAAAGTAGGCGTAGTTCCAGCCGGCCTGGAAGGTTTCGCAGGTCGCCTGGATTACTTCGCCGCTGAGGGTGGTTGCGCCGCAGCCGCCGGTGGCCTCGTAGACCTCCATCGCGGGATAGCCGGTGCCGTAGAGGCTGGTAAGCCAGGTACGGCCGCCGCTGATCAGAACGCCGCCGTCTACGCCGTAGAAGGTCAGCCAGTGATAGTCGCCGTAGTTGATGCCCCAACCCCACCAGTCGCCGAAGTTCCAGTCGTAGCGGAAGGTGTCGTCGCAGTGCACCATGCTCTGCACGATGTGGGTATCATTGTGCTTACAGTCGTCGCGCTCCAGAGAGGTGAACAGCACCTTGTCGTACAGCTCATCTATCTCGCCGGGCTCCCAGCAAGGAGCAACAATGGTGTCGTTGAAGTCGGGAAGCAGATCGTAGGCGCCAAGCACGTTGTGATACACTTGCTCGCCAGCCTCGTCGTAGATGTCGAGGGTGACGGTAAAGTGCTCGGTTTCCTGGCCGATGTTGCGAACCACAAGCTGGGGCTCGATTGGGGTGTAGCGAAGCACCATGCCGCCGGGGGACAGGAACGCGTAGGCTTCCACGTCATGCTTAAAGATGCGCTTGTAGCCCATGCGGATGCAGCGTCCGTTCTCGAGACCGTCAGGTCCAACGTCGGTATCGTAGTAGACACCAAAATTGCCCTCGTAGTCCTCGATACCCACCGCGGGAGGCATGTGCAGGTTATCTGCATCCCAGCCGGCGCTGGTGGTGCTGTACAGGAAGTGGATGAAGTGGTAGCTGAAGACGATTCCGCAGGCGCCCTCGGTAATCAGCTTGTCCTGACCGCCCAGGGACAAGAGAGCCTCAAAGGTAAAGACGTTGCCGGAAGAGTGACCCTCAACCTGATACCACTCAATACCCAGCATCCGATTGGTCGGATCGTACTCGTAGTAAACGCGGTTGTTGTCCGAAGGGTCCGGATCACGGGTAGGATCCATATCCTGCCACAGCGGAGCGATCAGCGCGTTGGGGTTGGCATTCACCGGGAAGGGGGGATCATCAGCCGGGGGATCGGGATAACCCTCTTCCGAGGTGTTGTCAAAGCTGACCCAGCCGTCCGGGGAGATGAAAAGTTTGTCTCCCGGCTCGTACCACACACCGTAATACCAGAAAGAGTCAGGCATGGTGTACTGGTAAGGCTCGTCATTGTACGGCGCCATCTTGCTACCGGTACTATGAATGTCTTGGTAGCCAGGCAGACCGGGGAGTGTCATACCGGAAAACGGAGGTCCGGACGCATCGTTATCGTACATCCAGTACCAGCCGTTGGGAACAGCCTTGGGGGCAGAAAACCAGCTTACGCCGCCGTCTTCTGCTGCGGGGGCTGTCCAGCTCCTAGCCTCTTCGGTAACAATGTTGCCTGCAAAGGCAATTGCCACGAAGCTTAGCATGAGAGCTACAGCAATAAGCTTTTTGCTCATTATTGATTCCTCCTTGAAAGGTTTGTTTTTGCACAAGGGGTTTTTCTTAACTTTCGCCCTTTGTTTTTGTTTATTTATGTTTCACCTCCATTGTCACAGTTTAGACTCTTTGATTTGAAGTATAGGGTTTTTCCCGAACTTGTCAAGCCCCACAAACAGACGCTTAAGGCAAACTCGAAAACATCCCTATCCAGATTGTTCAAAGAGCGCATTTTGCTTATCTAAAAACCTAGCAAGTTGCGTGCCAGGCGACCTCCCGCTGGCCAACCTGCGCAATTGCGACGCTTGGTTTTGTGGGGCGATTTTTACGCCGCGCCCAAATGTCACTTTAGTGAATCTGAGTTATAGAAATCCTTAATTCCTGCTGCACCCCGGTTATGATCCTTGCGTTCGCAAAAGAAATTAATCTGAGGCGAACAAAGGCTCCTGTCTTGACTTTCATGCCCGGATAAGGTAGACTTAACGTATGAAGAAGATTCAGGTTTCCGTTATCATACCGGCATGCAACGAGGAGGAGAATATTCCTCTTCTCCTCAAAGAGTTCACAAAGCTATCTGCGAAAGACTTCAGCTTCGAGGTCTTGCTTGTAGATGACGGCAGCAGTGACCGTACCTATGAAATAGCTAAGAAGCTTGAGAAAAAATACGGGTTCCTGAAGACACTAAGACACCGGGCAAACTTCGGCATCACCCGCGCGCTGCAAACGGGATTTGCAAACGCCGGAGGTGAGGTGTTGGTATTCTTCCCGGCTGACCTGCAGTTTCTGGTAGAAGATATTCCCGCATTGGTCAATCCGATTTTAGCTGGGGAGGCCGATTTAGTGACCGGGCGCAAGCGAGGTCGTTACACCAGGCGTTTCGTTTCCGGTATATACAACACCCTGTCGAGGATACTGTTCAAGACAAAGGTAAAAGACCTCAATTCCATAAAGGCGTTCCGGAACGAGGTGGTGAAGGATATGACCTTGCGTAAGGACTGGCACCGCTACCTGGTGGTGCTGGCGGCAAATGACGGTTGGCGAGTCGAGGAGGTGGAGGTTGCCTTAAAGCCCAGGATTCACGGGCGCTCCAAGTTTGGTTTCTGGCGCATCCCTGTAGGGGTGCTTGACATGATCTCCGTTGCCTTCCTGCTGAGATACTCCCGCAAACCCATGCTGCTGTTCGGGACTCTGGGAGGTGCGAGTATCGGCCTGGGTATCGTGGCCGGACTCACGGCTATCGTGCTGCGCATCTTCGGCATCGGGTTCAGACCATTGCTCTACCTCGTGATTCTTCTGGTGCTTCTGGGCGTGCTTCTGGTGATAGCCGGTTTTATCGCCGAACAGGTGGCCCAGATACGCGCGGAGATTGAGACTCTCAAACGCAGACAGCCTTAACCCCATGCGGGTTTTATACCTGACCCATAACTATCCGAGATTTACGGGCGATCCATCCGGGGCGTTCATCGAAGAACTGGTTCGAGCGCTCCCCCAGGATGAAGTGAGCGCTTTCGTTCTCTGTCCTCATGCAAAAGGTCTGGGCGAGAAGGAATCCAGGAACGGTGCAGTTATATGCAGATTCAGGTATGCGCAGGAGGATAGTGAGACCTTGGCATACGAAGGCAAGATGCTTGACGCTTTGAAGCAAGGAGGAGCGGGGTTGCGGCTTCTTGCATCATTCATCCGATCCTTTGTCCACAAGACACAAAAGATTATAGAGGAGGAAAAGATAGACCTGGTTCACGCCCACTGGTTATTGCCTGCAGGGGTAGCCGCAAGGATTGCCCTGCGAGGTTCAAGACTGCCGCTTGTCCTTAGCTCGCACGGCACCGACGTAAGGATGCTGAATGGATTGCCGCTTGGGGATCAACTGGCGCGTTGGGTGTTGGGAAGGGTGCGGATATTCCTGCCCGTATCCGGCTACCTGGGGACGCAACTTGAGCAACGCTCCGGCATGAGTCTGCCAAAAGAGATACTGCCCATGCCTGCATCGGGGATGTTCGTTGCGCCGCCGAGGAGAACGCTTGCACGCAGAGTAGTGGCGGTGGGCAACCTTACCCGACAGAAGCGATTTGACGTATTAATACGAGCCTTGGGTAAACTGAACGAACGAGGGATAACGCTTGAGCTTACCCTGGTGGGCGACGGCCCGGAGAGAAATCTACTGGAGGGCTTGGTTGAGAAGGAAGGAATAGCAGGGAGGGTGAAGTTCCTCGGACGCAGACCCCATCACGAACTGCCAGGGATATTAGAAGACGCGGGGGTGATGGTACTGCCTTCGGTGGCCGAGGGGTTCGGCATGGTTCTTGCCGAAGCCCAGCTTGCCGGACTTGCGGTGATTGGCGCCGACGCCGGAGGACAGCGAGAGATGATTGAACATGGAAGGACGGGTATACTCGCCGAGCCGGACGATCCACATGCCCTGGCCTGCGCGATTGAGAACCTTTATAATAATGAAAGAGAAACACTGAAGATGGCAAGGCAAGGTCAGGAAACAGCCAAGGCACGCTTCCTTGCCGCACCCACCGCGGCCAGACTCGCCCGGATTTACAAAAGGATTCTGGCGTGAACCAGCCGATTCCGAAGCCTGAACCGCAAAAGGCCTGGAAACGTGCGCTGCGCTGGGTCGTCCAGATTGCGGTGATCGGGGCCATAGGTTTCTTTCTGGTACGAACGGTAGTGCGCAACTGGCAGGAGGTAGCTAATTTCTCCTGGCAGTTCAATCCCTGGCTGCTGGCCGCCTCTTTGATTTTACTGGCGGGAACCCTGTTCTACATGATTGTGCTGTGGCGCTGGCTGCTTGCCAGGCTCGGAAGCAGGATTCCTTTGAAGTCGGCTTTCAGGATATTCTCGCTATCTTCTCTGGGCCGCTACCTGCCCGGCAAGGTATGGCAGGTGGTGGGAATGGTCTACCTTGGGAAGCGGGAAGGGGTAAGACCGGAGGCCGGGGTATGGGCTGCCCTGCTGGCTCAGATTCTCGCCGTGCTTTCAGGCATACTGATAGTCGTTTTCTCTTTCCTGATTGAGCAGGAGAGATTGTTGACACCCCTGCTCGAACGAATCGGCGTGTTACAACGGGTGTCGTTGTGGTGGTTGATTTTGCCTTTGGCGGCGATTCTTATCCTGCTGCACCCCAGGATACTGGCGTGGGCAACCAACCTGCTTTTGAAGATATTGAAGAGAGCACCGATTCGCTTTGAGCTTTCTTACTGGGGATTGCTGGGTTTCTTTCTTCTATATATAATAAGCTGGCTGCTCTACGGCACGGCCTTCTACCTTTTCCTCACGTCGGTGAATCCCTTACCCATCACCGACTGGATACTGGTAACCGGCGGTTTTGCCGGTGCCTACATTGTGGGACTTCTTGCGATATTCGTCCCTGGAGGCCTTGGGGTGCGTGAGGGTCTGCTGGCAGTGTTCCTTGCCGGGCTGGTGGGATCGGGTGTGGCGGTGGCGCTTTCATTTGGACAGCGGCTGTGGTTCACGGCCGTTGAGTTGACTTTTGTGGCAATCTCGCTTATCTTCTTGCGGAGGAAAAATGGCAAAGAAACGAAAACATAAACCGGCTAAGCCGGCGCCTAGCAGAGAAATTCCCCACAAACCGGTTCAAATCGGCTGGGGCTGGATTCTTCTTGGACTGGCAGTGGTTGTTTTTATCCTTTTCATCAACACCCTGGCAAAAGGACACTTCATTCATGGGTCCGATCAAATGATCTCCGGCTACATGTTCAAGACCTTTGCCCAGGAGAACTTGCGGGCAACCGGGGCTTTCCCGTTGTGGAACCCCTATATCTTCGGCGGCCTTCCCTACGTTGACGCCCTGCACGGCGATGTGTTCTACGTCACTGCCTTACTCAGACTCATCTTTCCGGTAGGCACGGTGATGGCGCTGGTGTTCGTACTGCAGATAATCGTGGCCGGAATCTTCACCTATGGATTTTTGAGAACCCTGAAACAGGACAAGCTGGTGGCCATTTTCGGTGCGGTTGCATACATGTTTACCTGCGTTATCGTATCGCTGGTAGACGCCGGGCACGACGGCAAGGTGATAGTGGCCTCGTTCCTGCCCGCAGGCATGTTTTTGATACAAAAGGCGTTCGACCCGGAGACCAGACGCAAATTGATGTACTTCGCGCTCCTGGCATTAGTGATAGGCCTGGCATTGCTGTCGCCGCACGTCCAGATGACCTACTACATGATGATGATGATGGCCTTCTACATCATCTTTCTGTTCTTTGCGCTGGGAATCAAGGAAAAGAAATGGGGTTTTGCCACAAAGAGCCTGGGGCTGTCATTCGGGTCATTAGCCTTGGGTTTTGCGATTTCCGCCATTCAATTCCTGCCCTCCATAAGTTATCTGGCCTTCTCCCCTCGCGGCGCGGGCGGACGAGGCTGGGTGTGGAACACCTCGTGGTCATTACCTCGACTGGAATTGTTCGATTTGTTTAACCCCCGATTTTCAGGAATATTAGGAAACTATTGGGGAGCCAACGCCTTCAAGCAGCATTCCGAGTACTTCGGCATAATCATCCTGGCTTTGATGATAGTGGGCATAATAATGGCATGGAAACGCAGGGAAACCAAGTTTTTCTCTTTCTTTGCATTGTTCGGCATACTGATGGCCCTGGGCGGCAATACACCGTTCTACCGCATTCCTTATACCATCTTCCCGCTTCTTAACGGCTTCCGCGCCCCGGCCATGATATTCTTCACCGTTAGTTTCTGTGCAGTGGTACTGGCTGCACTGGGATTGCAGGCCGCCCTTAACAGGCCGCTCAGGCTTCCCAAGCACAAGAAGAAACCCGATCCTGCAGTCATTGTATTTACGGTCGTGGCCGGGCTTTTGATGATCTTTGGATTATGGTCTTCTTTAGCCCCCGATGGTTTTGCCAATTTCATCTCCTCCATTGCCGCAGGCAACCTGGTAAAAATCCATGGGGATGCACGGGCAGGCGCCCTGCTTGCCAGGATGCGAACCAACGTGCCCAATGCCGAGGGCGGCTTCTGGCTGGGATTCTTGTTCACCGCTGCAGGACTGGCGACGGTTTTTCTGTGGAGGAAATTCCGCAAGCTCCAGTGGCTGTGGGGGCTTTCGCTTACCGCCCTGGTGTTTCTGGACCTGTGGCTGGTTGACAGGCATTTCGTGAACGTAGTAAGGGACGGGGCGGGCAACCCCGCCTCTGCCGAACAACTGTACGCGCCGGACGAGGTTGTATCCTTCCTGGGGAAACAGCAGGGGCCCTACCGGGTCTTTGGTCTGCAGTTCCAGGGACAGGACATTTACCGCAATGACGATTACCTCATGCTCTACCGCATCCAGTCGGTGGGCGGCTACCACGGCAACCAGCTGGGTCGCTACCAGGAATTCATAGACGTACCCGGCGAACCCCGCACCATCATGTTCCGTAATCCCCGCAACCTGCGCTATCCCGCGTTCCTTAAGATGCTGGATATTCAGTACCTCATCGCTCCACGGCTGCCCGACACCAGTCAACTTGCAGCCTACTCCCCCCAGGACCGACAGATAATAATGGCGCTGACCCTGGAGCTGGCCCCATGGCTCGACTCAACCCACAGCGACTTCCGTCCGGTTTATGCAGGCCAGCGCTATGAGATATACCGGAATGAAGGCAGGCATGCTCGCGCCTGGTTGTGTTCGGAAGTTGAGGTAATTGAGCCGGACGATGCCATACTTGCACGAATGCGGCGCGCCGACTTCGACCCCCACCGCACCGTGATCTTTGAGGAACGGCCTGAAGGCTGGAAACCGTCTGTGGATACCTCTTCACCCGGCCAGATCAGGATTACGAGATATGAACCCAACGTGATAGAGATAGCCGCGGACGTAAGGAAACAATCGGCCCTGGTGTTATCGGAGAACTGGTATCCTTATTATAGAGCCTGGGTGGACGGAGTTGAACAGAAGGTCTACCGGGCCGACTACACGTTGAGAGCGGTGACGCTTGAGCCGGGTTCCCACCAGGTGGTGTTCCGATTCAAATCCCCTTACGTGACCGCCGGTGTGTGGATTACGTTCCTCTCTCTGGGACTCGTTGGACTGGTGGTCGCGCTATCTTTGATTAAAACCAAGGGAAAGAAATCGAAGAAATTCGATGCTTGATAGGGTGTCATCTCTCTAATTCTCTGTGGTAAAGAAAAAGCCCCCGCGGGGGATTTTTCAAAGCTTTACTTTCGATTAGAGTCCTGACCATACAAAGGGCTTAAAAGCGGTCGACTTGTTGGAGAGTTTGTCGCCGATCCCCTTGTTAGTGGTAACCTTTATCACATAGGCTTCTACGACCGCGGGAGCGGACAGTCCGAACGTATATGAACCTTCTGTGTCAGATGCATCAAGGGAAACATCAATCGGTCCCTCCACTGGATCAGTCAGAGCAAGTAGTAACTCAAGGTCGGGATCGGTAAGGTCTATTTCTTCACCGTCGAAGATAGAGACTTTATAGTTCAGGTAATCTTCGTCCTCGTAGGTGAGCTTATCCCAGGTGACTACAATCGAGGTTTCTCTCAGGGTATCCTGCGGCGCAGTTATCTCGAGTATAGGCAGCGTTTTCACCGTTATCTCATCGTACTCGGTCAGGTCGTTACCATCCAGCAGCCACAGGGTGTAGTTGTAGGTGAAATTCGGTGTCAGGGTATCTACATCCAGATACATCGTACTTTGCACTTCAATCTCGACGGTGTCGCGTTTATCTGAACCATCCCGACCGAACACCGCCTGCTCGTCGGACACACCGGTGCCTGTGAACACGTACTCGATATCAACGAACGCGAACTCCTTGGAGCCGCCTATCGCCTGGACGGAGTTGATGCGGGAAGCGGATTTGGCCACACCCTTGGTTAGCGCATCTTTTATGAAATCACAACCCAGTACAGCCAGGGCAATTAACAGGACAGGTAAAACCTTTTTTATGTTCATTCGACCTCCTTAGTCAAACACATCTTACCTGAGACGGAACGCGTGTCAACCCCTTGAGGGAAACTTTGACAGCTTCCGAATTGTGGTTACAATCCCTTCTCCATGAGCAAACATCTTACCAAGAGAGACCTCTACGAACGCTGGCTCCAGGCTGAGACTTTAAGGAAGTTTCTGGAAGCAGAACCGGCTCCTGTCTCCGTCTCAGGATTACCCGGTGCGGCGCGCGCCTTCTTTCTTGCGGCATTGAAGGAACACGGCAGGGAAATACTATATCTTGCCAAAGACGATGACCAGGTGGAAACGCTGCTGCTGGATTTGCAAAACCTGGGCCGCGCCGGGGTGCTAGCCATCCGCAGAAGCCATGACCTCAATGTACTGCGGCTCGACTCCAGCGTTCCCCGATTAATTATATGCTCGGTGACGTTAGCACAACAGGGCATGGCATGGAAGCAAAGCCGCCCCGCGCTTTATTTTGAACCCTCAGGTGAGGTTGAGCTTGACGCTTCAGTGAGCTGGCTTGTCGACAATGGTTTCCAGCGCGAGACCCTGGTGACCGAACCTGCAGAGTTCGCCCAGAGAGGAGGGATTCTGGATGTATTCTCTCCGTTATGGCAGGAACCGGTAAGGATCGAGTTTGAGGGTGACCGGGTGCTGTCCATAAGACGATTCGATCCCCTTACCCAGCGTTCCAGGGAAATCATTTCGTCTATTGACGTCATTTCCAACAAGCCGCCTGACGGCGAGGAGGGCGAGGACGGCGGTCCAACGATTCGAGAATTCCTGGGTGATTCGCTGGTAATCTCGGCAATGCCTGAGGTTTCACCCGATATATTGATTACCGATCGTGCAGCGGCGTTCGATTTCGGCTTCGCGCCGGCAAAGAAGGTGCTGGGGCATTTCGACGGCCTACAGGAGCTTGAATCACAGGGACTTGAGCTTTTCTTTGCTACGGATCCGGAACACGGCCAACACTACCTTTCGCATCATTTGAAGAATTTCAATCTGGTGGATGCCGCGCTTTCCGCAGGCTGGGTGGATAGAATGGCTGGCTACGCCGTCTTCACCGACAACGAGTTGTTCGGCATCCGGCACAAACGCAGAATACCCAGGCACTTCAAGGGAATACCCCGCGACGCCCTGCACGAGCTTCATAACGGCAACTACGTGGTTCACATAGATTACGGCATCGGAGTATTCCAGGGCCTGGAAAGATTAAAGATAGGCGAGCAGGAAAAGGAGTTTCTGAAGATTTCCTACGGGGGAACCGATGTGCTTTACCTGCCTGTTGAGAATCTGGGATTGCTTGATCGCTACATTGGAGCTGAGGGCAGAGCGCCGCGTGTCAATCGGCTGGGTTCACAGCGCTGGAAGCTTGTCCGCAAGCGCGCCCGCAAGGCGGCATACGATTACGCGCAGGAGCTTTTGGCCCTGTACGCCAGACGCTCGGTGCTCCGCGGTCATTCGTTTGGACGTCATCCTGACGAGATGGAGTGGATTCAGTTGACCTTTCCCTACGAGGAAACAGCCGATCAGCTCAGCGCCATTAAGTCCATCGCGGCCGATATGGAATCGGTAAATCCCATGGACCGCCTGGTTTGCGGCGAGGTGGGCTACGGCAAAACCGAGGTCGCTCTGCGCGCCGCGCTGAAGGCGGCCCTGGATTCAAAACAGGTGGCCATGATGGCGCCGACCACCATCCTGGCTCTGCAGCACTACCGCACCTTCAAGCAGCGACTCAAAGATCTCCCAATAAGAATCGGGATGCTCTCGCGATTCGTTTCTTCGACAGACCGGCGCAAGGTGCTGGCCGATCTCGATGCAGGCAAGATAGACGTACTCATAGGAACCCATGCCCTGATTGCGGATTCGGTCTCCTACAACGACCTGGGACTTTTGATAATAGACGACGAGCACCGCTTCGGGGTAAGACAAAAGGAGAAGATTCGCCGGAAGAAAGCCGAGGTGGATACCCTGACGCTCACCGCCACCCCCATCCCCCGCACCCTTTACATGAGCCTGGTCGGGATAAGGGACGTGTCCCGCATAGAGACCCCGCCGGTGGGACGCAAGGACGTGCAGACCCAGGTATCTGGCTGGTCTGATGAACTGGTTGCCGAATGGGTGCTGCGCGAGCGTTCAAGGGGCGGGTTGACGCTCTTTGTTCATAACCGGATAGAAACCATTGATTCGGTGCGCCGCAGGCTGGAGAGACTGCTGCCCGGACTCCGGATGCAAGTAGCCCACGGCCAGATGCCGGAGCGCGAGCTTGCAAGCATCTACGATACCTTTCTGGAACACAAAACCGACGTGTTGATTGCCACCGCCATCCTGGAGGCGGGGATCGATATACCTGATTTGAATACCATCATCATTGACAGGGCCGATTTGTTCGGGCTTGCCGATCTGCATCAACTGCGCGGCCGGGTGGGCAGAAGCCGGCGTCAGGGTTACGCCCTGTTCATAGTGCCCTCAAAAACCACTGACGAGGCAAAAAAACGCCTGGCCGCCATCCGCGCCTACGCCGAGCTGGGCGCCGGATACAGATTAGCCGTCAGGGACATGGAGATGCGCGGGGTGGGCAACCTGTTGGGTACGGAACAGCACGGCCACGTTAACTCTATAGGCTTCACCCTGTACACCAAACTGCTCGCCGAGGCGGTGGCCAGACTGAAGGGCGAGGAGTGGCTCGATGAGCCGCTGCTGGAGATTGAGCACGGAGCCTGGCTGCCGGAGAGTTATATTGATGATTCGGCGGAGCGCGTGTCGCTGTACAAACGGCTGCTCTCGGTTGAGGATGAACGAAAGGTGGATGAGTTAAAGGCCGAGCTTGAAGACCGCTTCGGCAAAATGCCCGCCTCCGCTTTGAAGATATTGGACATCGCGCGCGTAAGGGCGCTTGCAAGAAAGAAGAAGGTAACCAAGGTCAATTTCCGTAACGACACCTGGTTCATATTAACCGCCGAGCGTACCACAAGAGGAACCGGGAAGTTTGAGACGCTGCTGGATCAACTAAGGAGAATGTAGTGCGAACCTTTAGGTTCGCGCATGGAGAGGTACGGTATTGAAGGCCGCACTTGTATCGAATCTGATAACCAATGATTTCCCAGCCAACCAGCGAAGGATTCTCAGGCTAGCTGAGGAAGCGGTGACTAAGGGCGCAGGATTCATCGTATTCCCCGAAGCGGCGGCAACTGGACTTGTCAATACCGGCGAGCCGGAGCATGACCTGAAGATTGCCGAGAAGATAGGAGGTCCGAGGAACAGCGAGTGGCAGGACTTCGCAAGGAAAAATGAGACCTACTTTGCGGCGGGTCTGCTGGAGAAAGAAGATGGCAGGATGTACGACTCGGGTGTGCTGTTCGACCCGCAGGGAGAGTTGATTCTTCACTACCGCCGCATTCATCCCGGGTGGCGCTGGCCTGATGATGACCCCCAGATATACTGCACAGGCAAGGACTTGCCTGTGGTCGAGACAGACATCGGTAAAGTCGGGATGCTTATCTGCGGCGATCTGTGGAACGATGACATCATTACACGATTCGCCGGACAAAAACCAGATTATCTCCTTTACCCTTTTCTCCGCAGCCTGAAGAAAAACGTTGTTGTTAATGATGTATGGCCGCACGAGCTCCAATGCTACTGCCAGCGCTGGAAACAAACCAATGCTTTAACCCTGGCGATGAATTTATATGGGGGACCCGAACCGGAACGCGCCATCGGCGGCGCTTGGTGTGTTGCAAGAGATGGTGGAATTATCAACTCTCTGCCTGTTCTGCGGGAAGGCATCCTGCTGGTTGACCTGCCCCTCGCTTGACACAACACCCTCTCGGAGTTAGACTTCCCAAAGAGGAGAAAGATTGAACTACGTTCTGGATAGGATTTACCAACAGGTTGAGAAACTGGCAACAGATGAATTCGGGGAACCAACCCCTGAAGTTCGTCGCCCGCCCAAGGGATCGCAGGCGATATATGCCGTACCATGCTTTCAGTATGCGAAAACGAAGGGCGTTAACCCCATGCAGTTGGCGGAACGAGTTGCAGCCAGGTGGAGCAAGGGGCTGACTGACGAAGGGTTAATCGAGCGGTTCGAAGCCGCCCGGGGCTACGTCAACGTCTTCGCCAACCAGCAGAAACTGCTTGCCGGGATACTGCAGGATGCAGAATCCGCAGGTGAATGCTACGGCACCCATGCCGACCGCGGCCAGACCGTGGTGGTGGACTACTGTTCCCCGAACATCGCCAAGCCGCTCTCTGTGGGTCATCTGCGTTCTACGATTATCGGCCAGGCGCTCATAAACATACTCAGGGCCAGGGGATACAAAGTGGTGGGCATCAACTTTTTATCGGATTGGGGCACCCAGTTCGGCAAGCTGTTGTACGCATTCGAACAGTGGGGGGAGGAGGAGAAGTTTACCGCAGATCCCATCGGGCATCTGTTAGATCTTTACGTACACTTCCACAAGGAGTTGAAGGAAAACCCCACACTGGAGGATAAAGGCAGGACGACGTTCAGAAAATTAGAGCAGGGGGAGGCCAAAGAGCGAGTGCTCTGGAAGCGATTCCGTGAGGAGAGTTTGAACTCCTTCGAGAAAACGGTGGGCAGACTGGGCGTTCATTTTGACCACA
This sequence comes from Candidatus Stahliibacteriota bacterium, assembly GCA_030592225.1. Classification (GTDB taxonomy): domain Bacteria; phylum Hydrothermota; class Tepidihabitantia; order B3-TA06; family B3-TA06; genus B3-TA06. Next base: position 14,057 of record JAUVJT010000001.1, read on the forward strand.
ACTGGTACGAGAGCGAGTTTGAGAAAAAAGCGCACGATTTAATTGACAGTCTGTTGGAACAAGGGATAGCGGAGCATTCGGAAGGTGCGGTTATTATCAGGACATTTGAGGACGAGAATAAGCCGCCGCTGGTGGCCCGCAAGTCGGACGGCACCACGCTTTACGCATCAAGGGATCTGGCTTCGGCTTTGGAGAGGATTGAGAAGTTCTCGCCTGTCTCTAAATTGATATACGCGGTAGCCACCGAACAGAATCTGCACTTCGCAAATCTGGCAAAGGCGCTGGAGAGGATAGGATTTCCTGATGTCCTCGAGCACGTCCGGTTCGGTATGGTTTCACTTCCGGAGGGAAAGATTTCTACAAGGGAAGGTCGGGTGGTCTATCTGGATGAGCTTCTGGACGAGGCAGAACGACGTGCCGCAGAGATTATAACGGAGAAAAATCCGGACATGGCAGCCGACACCAGAGCTGAGGTCGCAAGACGCGTGGGCATAGGCTCGGTGATATACGCGGACCTGTCACAGGATCGCATCAAGGACATAGTGTTTGATTGGAAAAGGATGCTGGCCTTCGAGGGCAACAGCGCCCCTTACCTGCAGTACGCCGCGGTGCGGTGCGCCAGGATACTACAGAAAGCGGGTTTGCCGACCGGCGAGTGGGTTCAAGGGACTGATAGCGCCAAGCTGGAGGAGCCGGAAAGCATCGAATTGGTGATGGCGCTGGGGCGTTTTCCTCAGGCGATTGCCGAGGCCGCCGAGCGTTATGCCCCGCACGTGCTGGCCGGGTATCTGTACGACGTGGCAGGCTCGCTGAGCCGCTTCTACACCCAGGTGTCGGTGCTGAAGGCTGCCGGCGAGGCCACCAGATTGACCCGTCTCGGCCTGGTTCAGGCAACCGAATCTGTACTCCGGAGAGGCCTGGCCCTGCTGGGTATCCAAACCCCCGAGGTGATGTAGCCTGCACCCTTGCAATGCTGCTCCGGAGAATACGGTAATGCTAAGATGCGCGCCCTCTTTTCCCCCTGTCTTTCCGGCACGCAGACCCAAGCGCTTGACAATCAACAGGCGGCAGCGCCGTATTGACAAATCGTCGGTTTCGCCTACACTATAATTCTAGTAATTTTGAATATCCAGCCATTCAAGGAGGTCTGGTGAACGCCAAAGATAAACGCATGCAGGAACTCATCGAAGCCGCCAATCTCAAGTCGCAGTTTCTTGCCAACATGAGTCATGAGCTGCGTACTCCCTTGAACTCCATTATCGGCTTCAGCGAACTCCTCATGGACGGCCTGGTGGGTGAACTCGCCGACAAGCAGGGTCATTACATGAAAATCATCCATTCCTCCGGCATAAACCTTCTGCGGCTGGTCAATGACATCCTGGACTTTTCGAAACTCGAGGCGGGCATGCTTGAGGTTTTTAATGAACCCACATATCTAGGGGAGGTGGTCAAAGACGTTTTGCGTGCCTACGACGTGGTCTCGGAACAAAAGGATCTCGAGATAAAGGTAGACATCCCTGCGGATATGCCGCCCATGATCACTGACAGGCGCAAACTGGCACAGATAATTGACAACCTTTTGTCCAACGCCATAAAATTCACCGAACATGGCCGGGTGGAGATTGCGGCCAGACGTGAGGGCGAGCAGTTTATACTGAAGATTGCAGATACCGGCATAGGTATCGAGTCGCAGGATATGCCTCACATCTTTGATCCGTTCCAGCAGGTTGATTCATCAACCACGAGGCGTTACGAGGGAACCGGACTCGGCCTGGCCCTGGTTAAGAAATTGCTGGAGATTCAGAATGGAGCAATAGAAGCCGAAAGCACGCCCGGGCACGGGTCCATATTCACGTTCAAACTGCCGTTCGATGAGTTCAAACCGGAAGAGGTATCTTCAAAAGAGGAGTTGGTCCATAAGCTTCCCGAACCAGGTGATCGCCCCATACTGGTAGTGGAAGACAATCCTCTGGCGGCGAACCTGATGTCTGTGTGGCTTTCGGAAGCAGGCTACAAGGTTGAGGTGGCATCCACCGGAGAGGAAGCCCTGCAAAAGGCGGTGAGCATTGATCCGGCCGTCATCACCCTGGACATTCTGCTTCCCCAGATGGATGGCTGGCGGGTGCTGCATCGCCTCAAGGAGATACCCAAAACCAAGAATACCCCAATCATTGTGGTTTCTATAGTTGAGGACCGGAGCTTCGGTCTCTCACTGGGGGCGGTGGATTACATGATCAAGCCTGTGTCTCGCACCAATCTCATCTCCAAGATAGAAAAACTCTCCAGAACCAGAGGCAGGCCGCACCGGATACTGGTGATTGACGACAATCCGGCGGACGTAAGTTTAATAGAGGAAATACTTCGCCTGGACGGCTACGAGGTACTCAAGGCTTCAGGAGGTGTGGAAGGCTTGAAAACGGCGCGCAGCGAGAAACCCGACCTGGTGATTCTCGACCTTATGATGCCCGACCTGGACGGTTTTGACGTAATGAGACTTCTTGCCTCGGATGAGACGACGAGAGAATTGCCGGTCATCCTCTTTACTGCCAAGGACTTAACCGAAATAGATCGCGCCAATCTGGGTGAGAATATCCACGAAATCTTCGGCAAGGCACAGCTGAATAGAGACTCGCTTCGCGCCAAGATCGCAGATCTTCTCGGTCAGGGGAAATTAAAAGAAGGCAACCGATGAGCCGGATACTGGTGATTGAAGACAACGAAGGAAATCTGGAGCTTATAAAGGTAGTTCTGGAAATGGCGGGGCACGAAGTGATAGGTGCGGCGAGCGCTGACGTTGGATTGTTAGCGGCCAGAAAAGCCCGTCCCGATCTTATACTTATGGATATGCATCTGCCCGGAATGGACGGCTACGAGGCGACGCGAATAATAAAGAGAGACGAGACCTTAAAGGATATTCCGGTAATCGCGGTCACCGCTATCATCGATCACAAGGATGAAGAAGAGGTTCGCAATTGCGGCTGCAATGGATTCATCGCCAAACCCATAGATACCCGCAAGCTGCCTGATCAGATAGCCGGTTTCATCGAAGAAAGGACGCAGGGAGCATGAACGAGCAAAAACCCATCCCCCTCATACTGGTAGTTGATGATGATCCGCATCTTTTGAACCTTCTGGATCTGCGCCTTGCCGAACAGAAATTCAACGTAATGCTGGCTTCCTCCGCCCGGGAAGCGCTAAAGAAAGTAGAAGACAGGCAGCCGGACATAGTTATCGCCGACATCATGATGCCCGGTATGGACGGCTATGAGTTGTGTAAACACGTCCGGGCAAACGAAAAACTGCACAACACCCCCTTTATATTCCTGTCCGCCCTGGCCGACACCCAGGATAAGGTCAAGGGTCTGCGGCTGGGTGCGGACGATTACCTTACAAAACCGTTCGAGTTCCACGAGCTTCTGGCACGAATAGAGATTCTTCTTGACCGCTACTCGCGCTACCAGGAGACCTTTGAAACCGATACCGAGATTGCCACCCAGGGGAAGATTGAGGATCTGGGGGTGATTGATCTTTTGCAGATGCTTTCCTTCGGACAAAAAACGGGCGAGGTGCATCTTGAGTCGGATGAGGAGAAAGGCTTTCTTTACCTGATGACCGGTAAGCTCATAGCTGCAACCTACGGGAACAAACACGGAAAAGCCGCTCTGCCCAGCCTTCTTTCATGGACCCACGGCAAATTCAGCGTCAGGCTTACCGAGAGTCTCTCCGTGATCCCCACCATCGAGCACCAGACCGACGAGGCCATCTTTGAAGCCTTAAGGGAACTGGACGAGGTCGAACGCATCAAGCAGGAACTCGATGAAAAATCGATACCGGTGTTTTCTACAAAACCCGCTCCCGACACAAACCTTCACAAAATTCTGCTTCAGCTCGTAGACGGCGATCGCAATCTCGGCGAAGTCTTGCTGGCAAGCCCGTTCTCCGGCTTTGAGACCGCCAAGGGAATAAAGAAGTTGATGGCCGAAGGGCATATCAGTTTGGGCTCCGTGGGAACTCCGCCTCTACCCGGGGAGGCCCCGGAAACTCCTGCTGAGACTTCGGAGCCGACCCTGTCTGAAGCGGCCCGGGAATGGGAGCCTTTGATGCCCGGGGAAGTAAAAGCGGGCGATGAGGCTGCTATAGAGAAAACCGAGGTAAGGAAAGATGAAGCCCCGAAGGAAGAGCCTTGCGCTCCAACGGAAATCGAGACCCCTGGGCCGCAACCAAAGCCTCAAGAGTTCAACCTGATCGTTATCGGTACGGACCGCGATTCCCGCAATACCTTTATCCATGCGCTCTCCGGAGAAGAGGAAGCGGAAGATAAAAGGGAGAAGGTGCTGAATTTCGGAAGAATTATCGTTGCCGGCCACCAGCTTAATCTGTACGGACTGCCCGGAGCAAAGCGCTTCGCCCCGCTCTGGCAGACCTTTATCCACAGGGTGCACGGAATGATACTTCTGGCTGACGCCGACATTGACGAAGAGGTGGAAAACCTGCGATTTGCGTCCTCCCTCCTGGGGCCGCGTATCAGCGGACCTAAGATTGTAATAAACACCAATCCCACCCGGCCGGATATGGATTTCGATTCCGAAACGCATGGGGTTGAGATTATTACCTGCCTGCCTGCCGATCGGCCCAAAGCGAAAGAAATCACCAACCGGCTGCTTTCACAACTTCTCCGTTAATTGCAAAATGGATCTTGCGAAATTACGTAATATAGGTGTAGCCGCACACATAGACGCGGGCAAGACCACCACCACCGAGAGGGTACTTTACTACGCCAAGCGCATACATCGTATGGGAGATGTTGACGACGGGTCGGCCACCATGGACTGGATGCAGCAGGAACGGGAGCGCGGAATTACCATAACCTCGGCGGCGACCATTGTGGGGTGGAAGAATTACCGGATAAATATAATCGACACGCCCGGGCACGTGGATTTCACCATCGAGGTGGAGCGTGCGCTCAAGGTGCTGGACGGCGCGGTGGTGGTGTTTTGTGCAGTGGGCGGGGTGGAGCCGCAGTCCGAGACGGTATGGCGCCAGGCGAACCGGTATCATATCCCGCGCATCGCGTTCGTGAATAAGATGGACCGGGCGGGCGCGGATTTCGAGCGGGTGGTAGACATGATGGGAGCGCGTTTTCCCCAGACCCCCATCCCCATACAGATACCCTGGGGCGCGGAACAGGATTTCGCCGGGGTGATTGACCTTGTGGGATGGCGCGCCATCCGCTGGAAGGACGAGACGTTGGGAGCCGAGTTCGTGGCGGAGGAGATACCTGTGGAGTTAGCGCGGGAGGCACAGCGCTGGAGGGAAATTCTGGTAAACAAGGCAGGCGAGGAAAACGACAGGATAGTGGAAGATTTCATGGCGGGAAAGCAGACAGAGGAGACGGTGCTCAGGGAGGCTCTGCGCAAGCTAACCCTTAAGAACGAGATAATTCCGGTGCTGTGCGGCTCGGCCCTCAAGAACAAGGGGGTGCAGCCGCTTCTGGATGCGGTTATAGATTACCTGCCGTCGCCGCTCGACGTACCGTCCATACAAGGGCACGATCCTGCCGACGAGGCAAAGACCATATGCAGACGTGCCGATCCCGAAGAGCCTTTCTCAGCCCTGGTCTTCAAACTGACCCATTCCCCGCACATGGGACCCCTGGCGTTCACCCGGGTCTACTCCGGTGTGCTGGAAAGGGGAACGACCGTCAAAACTTTTCCGGGCGACAACCGCTCGCGCGCCACCAAGCTGCTCCTGGCCCACTCCAATCACTTCGAGGAAGTACCCAGGCTCCAGGCCGGGGAGATAGGGTTGATCGCCGGGCTGCGGCACGTGACCACCGGAACCACCCTGTGCGATCAGAAGCATCCTATCGTATACGAACTCATGCGCTTTCCTGAACCGGTCATCCACCAGTCAGTCGAACCGCGCACCACGGCTGATGAGGCAAAGCTGGGCAAGACTCTGGAAATTCTTCAGTTGGAAGACCCCACCTTTACGGTACGAACCGACCCGGAAACCGGTCAACTACTCATAAGCGGTATGGGTGAGCTGCACCTGGAGATTTTGGTTGACCGCTTGAAGCGCGAGTTCAGAGTACCGGTAAGGACAGGTAAACCGCAAGTTTCGTATCGAGAGACAGTTACCCGGAAAACGGAACACTCCTTTACCTTCTCCCGCTTAATTGGCCAGAAGACCCATTACGCCGGCGTAACGTTGAAGATGGAACACCACGAAGGGGGCAAAGACGTAAGGATAAAACTTACCCTCCCCATCCCCAGAGAATTCCTGGATGCCATGCGTCAGAGCCTTACCGATTCGTTCAGCGCCGGCCCCATGCTGGGCTACCCTATAACCAACGTGCGAGTGACGGTTACCGACGTTGACTACCGGGAGGAGGATGCCTCGGACATCGCGTTCAAGGCGGCGGCGTCCCATGCGTTTACCGAAGCGTATCAGAACGCCTCGCCGGCCCTGCTTGAGCCTGTAATGGACGTGGAGGTCATCACCTCCGATGAGTACATGGGAGACGTGATTGCAGACCTGGGTACGCGCCGGGGCAAGGTAGAGCTGGTTGAGAACATACAGGAACACAAGCTCATAAAGGCCTTTGTGCCGCTTGCGGCAAGCTTCGGGTATGCCACCACTTTAAGATCGTTGACCCAGGGACGCGCCAGCTTTGCCATGCACTTTTCCCACTACGCCGTACTGCCCGAAGAGCTGCGCAAAAAGCTGTTCGATTACATGGTGTGATTAATATCAGCTAGGTTAAACTCTCTCCCCAATCAAACCGCAGTTCAATGCCCTGGGCATTCAGTTTTTCCTTAAGGTCTTTGTACCGCTTAAAGAATTCACACGTCTTGGAAATCTTCCACTCGCAATAAGGGGTGCATTTTGATACGTCCTTATAGCCAACGTGGCAGTGCTTTTCGAAAAGAAAGTCACGCAGTGCATTAACCGCATCGTCAAACTGCTTCTTGGCCGGAGCGAACTTGACGATTTCCTGAATTAAACTTTCTACTCTTTCATCACCTGACATTTACTCCTCACTTTACTCTGGAATTGACAAGCTGAATAACCATATTAAGTATATGCCCAAAAACAATCTCAATGGACCGAGTGCCATCTATAGCCTCAACGCTGGGAACTTTTAAACCAAGGAAGGCCTCTCTTACCATCTCAAGGTATCTTTCATTCTCAAAAAGTGTCGTTTGATTGTCGCGCCCGTTTTTTATTCTCCAAAGCCCTATCCTGGGTGGCAAATCAAGGATAATAGTAATATCCGGTTCAGGCGCGAATTTCCTGTTCTGGTGAAGTATCTCATCCACCGTCTTACCTATTCCTCGCAATACTCCCTGGTATGCGGCTGTAGAGTAAAAATACCTGTCCATGATAACTATGGATTTTTCCTTCAGAAGAGGCTTTATTTTGTTGGTAACGTGATCCCTGCGATCTTTGACGAAAAGTTCTAACTCATCAGGAGGACTCAAGTTTCTGTGCTCATGCACAAGCTTCTTAATCTGCTTTCCATACTTTCTATTGGTCGGTTCCTTCAAGATTACTACTGGGTAATTCTTGGTTTCAAGAACCGCTTTTAGGAGAGCCGCTTGAGTGGTTTTGCCAGCCCCATCGATTCCTTCAAGAGCGAGCAATATTCCCTTCTTAAGTGTTTTCATCCCTCTATACTCCCTGGGAACAGGCGACCTTGACAGATATTCTCCTCCTTGCTATATATTCTCGGAATTGAGATACGCCAAATAATACACGACGGGGGAAGGTTGTCAAGGTTATACATCTTTAATTGGGTTTATTGGGAAAAGAAAGCGGACGCTCTAAAAGCAACATCCGCTTTCACAATCTTTGGGTTTTAGTAAGTAACGCTCAGCCCGCCATAGAATCGTCTTGGCGCGGTGGGATAGTCGAAGGTGCTGTAACCGCCGAAGTGTGCCGGGGTCTGGTCGTTGAGGATGTTACGGACGCCGGCTTCGATGGTGAGAATACTAAACAGCTTCTGGGATAGGGATGCGTCGAGCTTGAGGGACGGGTCAATGGTCTTCTCCAGAACCCCGATATCGGGTGCGGTTGACCAGTCGGCGTAGTAGTTGACGCGCTCGCCTGTCCAGGCAAGGTTGGCGGCTATTTTGCCGCCCTTCCAGGCACGCACGGCAATATTGCCCTTGATGCTGAGCGACGGGATGAACGCGGCCTGACGGGTGACCTCTGCGGTTCGCGTCTGTCCTGTCATCCAGTCGGAATAGGTAACTATGGTGCGGGTTTCCGCTGCGTCGTTGTAGGCGACGCCCAGCGATCCGCTGAACAGGCCGTCGGCAATCCGCCAGTTTGTTGAAAACTCCGCGCCCAGGACGCTAACCTGATCCACGTTTGACGGTCTCCAGAATCCTGCCGAATCGGACGACCACGAAATCATGTCCTTGATATCTTTCCATGACCCAACCAGGGAGAACTTGAGAAAATCCAGAGGTCTTACGCCCACAGAAAGCGCTGCACTCTGTCCCTTCTCCGCAACCAGGGTTGAGTCGCCTCCTGAGAAGAAATCCGCGGGCCAGTAAAGGTCGTTGAACGAAGGCGCACGGAACGCCTGACCGTAGGCCGCTGAAACGTAGAGCATCCGTGGAACAACCTCGACGCTCAGACCGGCTTCAGGTGAAATGAAGGTTCCGTACTGAGCGGAGTTATCGAGTCTTACCGCCGCGCTCGGGGTAAAGATGCCCGCCTCAACCAATGCCTCAACCCAGGCGCCTATCTGCATATCGGAGGCTTCCCAGGTGGTGTCCTTGAGGGTTACGTCAGTGGCGCTGTCTGCGGCAACCTGCGCGCCTTCAAACGTCTCCTGGACAATGGACGCTCCACCGGCAAGGGTGAGGAATTCGGCAATCGTTCCGGTTATCTGGAGATCGCCGCCCAGACGGGTGTCGCTGTAGTTATTGGTCGCAAGCGCGGTGTAGGTCATGAAGTCGGGATTGAAACCCTGGTATTTACAGTTGTAGGTGAAATCCTGCTGTACCGCGTAGAGAGCCAGCGAGGTGGTGAGGTTCTGTAATGGAGAGAAGGACGTTTTGAGGCTTGCAGTGAGCAGATTGTCGACCTGATTGTCGTAGAGCGATGTAACCAGCGAGTCGCCGAACGTTGGCATAACGAAGGCGGTGTCCGAAGCGTCAGGCGCAGGTCCGGGTACGCCCAGTTCGCGGGAGGTATAGCCTGCATCAACTTCGAGATGGAGCGCCTCGATGGGGTCAACCCACAAGGCTGCATTGCCGTTGTAGCGCGATACGTCGTCGTTGTGACGGAACCCGGGGTTGGTAAGATAGGAACCGCTGGCACGCGCACCGAATATCCCGAAGCTGCGTGCGGCGCGAGCGCCCACGTTCATGCCCATTTGATCGGTGGCTCCGAAAGTTGCTGATAACCCATCTTTCTTCGATGGGATAACGTTGAGTACCCCTCCGATGGCCGATGAGCCGTAAAGCGCGGATAGAGGTCCCTTTACGACCTCGACCCGGTCGCCCGGCATCATGGGGATAAGAGAGAGGTCTATCACCCCGTCGCGCCGGGTATTCATTGGGATACCATTTGAGAGGACGAGTACGCGGGATGCGGCAACCCCTCCCAGGAACGAGAAGGCCATGTGCCCTTCATAACCGTATGAACGCACGTCAGATGCAACGCTGCGCCCCAGGACGTCGGCCAGGTCGGTGACCTCTTCAGATTCCAGCACCTCGACCGGCCACGGGGATTTCTCGGCCGGAAGCGAGAGTCTTGTTGCGGTAATCACAACCGGCGGCAGCTCAAACACCGTATCGAGCGTCACTTGAGAAAAAAGCATGGATATAAGCACGAGCTTTATCACGTAAATCTCCAGGTTGTGGGCGTAGTAGATACCCGCACCTGCCCTGCCCCGGAGCAGACACGGTAAGGTAGTACGACGAACAGGTTTCCTGGCTTACGGATCATCCTGTTTTCCCAACCTTCCCACCTGCTTCGCAGGTAGTGGTTTAGGACTCGCTTATGCGAGTCGAACGCGTCTTTGCTGCTCGCAAATCCGCGGGAAAAACAGTCCCCGATTACAGTGGCGGGACCGCGGCCGATTCTCACGGCCTTCCCTGACTTCCGCCGTCCAAATTGTTATACAATAATAAGGGCGAGGGCAGGTGTTGTCAAGTAAAATGGGCAGACTTTGACAGGGATGCGCCCCTTGACATTACTTATTCCTGGACTATACTTAGGACACAAGGTTGGACATAACTTGAGACATCTTTAAGTATAATTTTATCGTAACTCACGGTACATCGTAGATTTATCGAGATACATTCTTGGACATTCAGGAGGACATTTATGCGGACGTATGAGCGGACACACCCGTGGCTGACATTCACTCTTGATCTGCGTAAGGCTGACCATCGGTTATGGTTGGCTCTTGGGGAAGCTCAGGCCAAATGCGAATATATCGCAGGGGTGCCTTTGAGACCTGCAACAGCCACAAACCTTCACATGATTTATTTAGCCAAAGGGGCGCTGGCAACCACAGCAATTGAGGGTAATACCCTTTCTGAAGAAGAAGCTCTCAAGCTTGTGCAGGGGCGTTCGGATCTTCCTCCCTCGAAGAAGTATCTTGCTCAGGAAGTGGAAAACATAGTTAAGGCCTACACTCAGATATTCAACAATCTCTTTGTTAAGGAAGAATCCCATGCTTTTCATCTGGAAAAGATAAAAGAGTTTAACCGCCTCGCCCTGAAGAACCTAGAGTTGCCGGAAGAAGTTAAGCCTGGGGAAATAAGAAATTACTCTGTCGGGATTGCCCAATACAGGGGAGCACCGCCCGAGGATTGCGAGTATCTTTTGAAGCGTTTGTGCGATTGGTTAAACAAAGAGAAAAATAGAGTTCCTAAGGGTCAGGAAATCGCTTTCGGCCTGATTCGAGCGATCATCGCCCATCTTTATCTGGCCTGGATACACCCCTTTGGCGACGGAAATGGTAGAACCGCCAGGTTGATGGAGTTCCAAATTCTTCTGGCTGCTGGCGCTCCGACATTAGCCGTCCATTTACTTAGCAATCACTATAATCTCACCCGGCAGGAATACTACAGGCAACTGGATCGTGCCTCAAAATCAGGTGGGGATATTTTTCCATTCCTCCAATATGCTCTGCAAGGTTTTTTAGACGGTCTGGATGAACAGATGCAGGTGATTCAAATACAAGTTCTAAATGTATCCTGGAAAGACTACATCTACGAAGCTTTTAAGGATCAACACAGTGAATCGGCTAGAAGAAGACGTAACCTGGCACTGGATTTGTCTTACAGGGCTGAACCAGTGCCGATATCGGGAATCAGACATATCAGCCCCGGTATAGCCGAGGCCTATGCAGGAAAGACGCACAAGACAATTACGCGTGATCTTAATTCGCTTGCAGAAATGGGTCTGGTAGAGCAGACACCGGAAGGGATTCGTGCTAAACGTGAAAAGATGCTGGCTTTTTTACCCAAACGAAGAGCAGACATCTAAGCGAAAAATAGACGCCTGTTTTATCGAAATCATCTCGCGTGTAGCTGGATATACACCACGTAGCAGTTACTCCCAGGTTACTTCCCAGTAGCAGCCGTCGCCGCCTTCTTTCCAGCGGCAGGATTTTTCCTTAACCTTAACTTTAACTCCGCTTAACAGTTCGCATATCTTTTCCAACCACGAGCGGATCACGTAGCAGTGCAGCTTGCCTCCCTCGTAATCGAAAAGCACAAGCACCGCGTGTTTTGCCTTCTCGTCAACGGAAAGAACCTTGAATTCTCCACAATCCTTGAATCTTGACCACAGATGGGGTATCCTTGCCGCCACCCTGGGCATGGGCAGTAAAGCAAGGCGAGTCTTGGGAGCCCCTCCCACGTCTGCATTGGCAAGAGCCGCCCCCAGGTCTTCAAGAACCTTGCCGTTCCCGCCGCCCAGATGTTCCGCAATGCTCTCGTAAACCTCGGTTAGATACTCCAGGGGATACCACGACCACCCTTCTCCCTGTGAAAGCACCCGCGCCACCGGAGGGCGCATCTGGGAGATAAACCGCTTATAACCATCTTCCAATTGTTCATCAAGCCATTGATTGATGGTGATAAATGAGTTGCCGCGAACATTTGCCAAGAACTCTCCTACTCCTGCTCCATACCTTAATTTTCCGGACCAATCCGTACCAAGTATAAGCATAGCAACATCCTGCGTATTGTCAAGTCCGTAAACTGCAATAACCCGGTTTTAGTTTTCTGAATGTCATCGCTCTTGCGAGCGGCTTGCTGCATTACTACCCCTTTACCCGGGAGAATCTTCGGGTATAATCCCCCTATGAGTTTACCGGAACGCCGAAGAGCGCTGCCGCGCTTGAGTCTGTTATCCAGACCCGTCATCATGTCCCTGGTTGTGCTTGCCGGGCTTATCTTCAGCCTTTACCTCTTGCGCAAACAGCAGGCGGCTCTCGATGCAACGGACACGCTCCAGGTAAGCATGCAAGGACTCAAGCTGAACGGTAAAAAGATTTCTCTGCAGCAAGTGGAGAGGAAATACTCAACTGGCGCGGCGGCGCGGCGGCTGCACGTGGTTTTTGATTCCAATATGCCGTGGGGCCAAACCTGGGGCATCCGCGACACCCTGATGGCGCTGGCAAAAAACCAGGAGAACCTGACCATAACAGGGCTTGACGAGATAAGGTAGCCGTGTTCAAAACGCTGAAAGACAAAAATCAGCGCCCAAAATAAGGTGGTCAAAAGCTGGTCAGAAGGTGGTCAAAAGCTACCCAAAAGGTGGTCAAAATCCGTGCTCCCGCACGTGAAATGACGACTATTCTGTAAACAGAATTACGCTTGCGGAGTAAAGCCGCGCCTGTGTATTTGTGGGGTGAAAAAAGTCAGTCGCTGAGTTCCGTCATTGCGAGCAAGTCAAAGACTTGCAAAGCAATCTTGGCCAGTATGAGATTGCTTCGCGATCACAGATCGCTCGCAATGACAAAAGGTGATTTTTCAGAATAATGCTCAGGAACACCAGGCTTCTAAGAAGATAGTGATGCTCAAGTAAACAGGAAAAGAAAACCGTTATCAGAGGGGGAGAGTTAACTCTCCCCCTCCCCATTGACAACGCTGAAAAAAACCTTATGCTAATGGGTATTTAAAGGAGGAAACAGTGGAAAAACTAGGCATCTTGATATTCTTGCCGGTGTTTCTGTGGGCGCTTGAAACGGTAAACCTACTCAAGGATCACAGTTTCGAGAAAGACAGCGAGGTGTGGGTTACTTCAGCTGGTAGTAAGTGGGCAGGTATAGGAGAGGATTCAGCAATCGTAAATAGACATGATTCCCAAAGTTCATATGATGGATCGTTTTCCGCTTCCGGAGATACGAGAATAACCCCAGCTTGGGTTGGAATGGGAGGATTCGATTCTGCAATGGTCGTTCAGAGTTTTGCGAATAAGAAGATAGAGGATTTGGATAGTCTGATTTGGAGTCAGAAAGTGGTGTGGAAAAATGATAGTCGTGCGCTTACAGGATTATTCGTGATTGGTCTTTTTCTGGATGCTTCTTCTGAAAATTGGTTCCAGTGGGGATATTCATTTGAAAGCCCTGATTTTGATTTTGGCATCATAGATCGATGGCAGAGGGTGTCTTCCGATATGCCTGATGATACGTTGTGGAAGGAATACGCTCGTGACCTTCAAAAAGATCTGGCTGCTAGTCACGATTTTCAGATCCCCGTCGATTCCTTTTTGTTGCTTAATTGGGGATTCTGGGGATCTGCCACTTTCTGGTATGGCCAGAAGGTTTACTGGGATGATATACGCTTGATGGGTTATGCGGATTACGACGTAGGGGTGAAGGAAATACTTTCCGGTGACTCGCTGGAGGCTGGCACGCCTTACCAGCCTGTGGCACGTATTAAGAACTTCGGTAGTGAGAACGCGGACAGCTTTTTGGTCATTGCCGAGATTAAGGACGGAGCATCTCTCATCTACGTAGACACCCTGCCGTGGTCTCTTGACTCCGACACCGAGGATACCGTCACCTTCGCCGACTTCGACCCGCCCTTCACCGGGCCGTACAACCTGACTGTTAGAACCTTTGCCGAACCCGACGAGTGCGACGAAGACGACGAACTATCAAAGGAAATCGGGCACTCGTCTGTATCTGAAGTCACTCTACCCGACGGCCTCTCGCTTGAGGTGCGCTCCATTGCGTCACCCTTACAGGTCTCCTACTCCCTGCCCTACGGCGAATCCGGCACTCTGACCCTCTATGATGCCACGGGCCGCCGCGTGGAGCGGATGGAGGTCAGTCATTCCGGTAACACGGAGTTTGTCGATTTAGCATCAGGCACGTACTTCATCAAACTTGAGGCTGACGGTATATCCGTTGTAGAGAAAGCGGTTGTACTGCGGTAATTCCCCCTCCCCCTACCCCCTCCCACCAGGGGAGGGGATGGTAAATAGATGATCGTCACTTGCCCGGGCAGCGTGGAGTTTGGCTCTGCCCTGGCATCAGGTATCTATTTCGTGAGGTTGGAGACTCCCCGTCTCTCGATCACAAGGAAAGCGGTGGTAGTGCGATAGTGTAGAACAGACTCTCCAGTCTGTTTATAATTAGCACAATTATTGAACAGGTTCAGAACCTGTTCCACACGAAACTGTATTTTGGAGCGCAACAACCATGTTGTTGCAGAAAAGTACCGGTTGCCCGCCCAGAGGACGGCTGCCCTCAACCTTGACAATACCCGTCCCACTCCTATAATTCTCTATAATCGTCGTTTAGTTGGGTTATTACTTTAGCAAACTCCGTACGGGAGGATAGTGCTCCGTACCGAAGAACAGTTATCCGTTTAGGAGGATAAATGAGAGTAAGATTACCAAAAGGGGTGTGGGTTGTGGGATTATTTTTTGCAATAGCCGTCCCCGCAATGGCGGCAAGCGAGTATCCTGACGAATTGGGCTTCCTGGCCGACATCCCCACCCCCAAGTACCTTTCTGCAACCGCAACCCTTGCGTCTTTCGACTCCACAGGCAAAATGCTGGTTGAGCTGCCGGTTCAGTTTTACTGGGACGGAAAATCTCAAAAATACGCGATGGATATCCGGGGACCTGCCGGTGGGGCGAACATGTTCATGCTCGGAGTGGCCGATACCGTCTGGATGTATAACTTTATGCACGGCGTAATGCTCACCGCTTTCCGTAATCAAAGCTTCAGTTGGGCAACTAAACTGCCCTTTACGGCTGAACATTTTCTGGCGCTGTTCAGCATTTTCCCCGATGGCTTCATCCGTATAGACTCCTTCCACATAGAAGATTCCCTGATCACAATCAAAAGCGACAGAACTCTTTACTCTTTCGACCGCGAGAGCAAACAGCTGCAGAGTATACGGATTGGCAATACCGAAATGACATTCCGCGACTTTACAAAAACCAAAAAAAGGCTCTGGCCCAGGAAAATGATACTCAACCAGCCTCTCTTTACCCAGGGTACGGGAAGCGCCCGGATAAACATAGTTTCATTAAGCTTCAAACGTCAGCGGAAGGATAATTTGTTCGACGTCGAGCTTCCCCCCAATATGAAACGCGCATTCGATCTGCGCAACGTACCCCAGCCGCCCGACTCCGAATAACTCAGAGCTGGAACGTCGCAATGGCTTTCTTATTTCTGCTACTGCTTCAATCAAGCTTTGCACCCTGCTCGTCACTCTTGCTCGGCGGCGACTACCGGGCCGGGGCAGCCGATGACTCACTGCTCTACGTCGCAGACGGCAGGGGCATAAGCGCATTTGAGCAAAGGGCATTCAAACGCCGCGGCGACATTCTGCTGTCGGGCAAAACCTCTCATGCCGCCCTGTATGGTTCAAGCATCTTCGTAGGTGGAACCCGGGGACTGGCAAGGTTCGATGTCGGCATCCTGTCGCAGCCCGGGCACGTATATCAGCAGAACACCGAGGTGGAATGGCTGCACCGGGAGCCTGTCACTGCCCTGGAGGTATCCGGGAACAGGCTGTGGTTTGTAGACGCTTCCGGCCGGGTGTACGGCATGAACCTGAGAGAAGGCGAAGACGCCTCTCCTTTAGAATTCGCCAGGCTTCCCGTTCCCGCGGTAAGAATCGTGCAGGCTGAGGCGCTCCTCTACCTTGCTGCGGACACCGCAGGGGTTTTCGTGCTGGACCTCGATGCCGGGGAATCGCAGGCCAGGAAGCTGACCGTCGAGGATAATCCTCCGGTTGTGGATATCCTGGTAGCAGGCGATAAGCTGTACCTGGCGTGCGCCGAGGAAGGATTATGGGCAACTCAGCCCAAACGCAACTCGCTTAAGGTTATCTCGCGCGTTGATGCGGCCGGCGAGGTGATGAGCCTGGAGCTTTTCGGCGACAGAATCGCCGCAGCCTCGGGAAGCAAAGATTTCAGTCTCTTTTCAACAGATAGCCCGGAGGGCCTCGCCCAAATACAGGTGGAGCGCCTGCCCGGAACCGGGCTTGAACTCATAAAGGCTGGAACGAATTGTTTCGTGCTCACGGAAACAGGCATAGGGCGCATGGATATCTCCACCGCTCCCCTGGCAGGGCACGGGGTGTTCTTCAGGGGGAACGGTTCTGGCCACGATATCCTGACCCGCGGTGAAATCGCCGTTCTCGCGGCAGGCAAAGCCGGCGTGCAAATCATAGATTTGCAGGATACCCTTAGCTTGCTCGGCACCTACTCTGATGCAGCAGACTGCTGGAAGGCCTATCTTTTCGGGTCCCAGGTTTATGCCATGACTAAGGCCAACATAATGCAGGTTTCGGAGATAAAAAATCCCGCCAGGCCCGAGAAACGCACCTTTCTGAAGTTCTCCTCGGTGACTTCAGGGGTGGATACCGAGGGCGAAATGCTCCTTGCCGCCGAGCATGAGCAAGGCGTGGGGGTGTGGTGGCGCTGTCCTTGCGGCCCGTTCAAAGAACAGGGACGCTGGAGTCCCGGCGGCGAGGCGCTCGACGTTAAAATCAGAGAACAACTGGCTTTCGTCTCGACCGATATGGCAGCCCTGCACGTGATTGACTGGTCGGACAGCGCCAACCCTGAAGAGCTTACCAGTCTGGCGCTGAACCGGGACTATGAGAGATTGTATCTGGACGAGGATCTTCTCTTCGGCCTGGATTCCTCAGGGGCGTTGGTATTGATTGACGTATCCCGCCCTACACGACCCAGAGAAGTGGCCGTGCTGGAACTCCCGGGCGCTCCCGCAGCGCTCGCACGTCACCAGGACCGCTTGTTTATTGCCGCTCGGGACGAAGGGGTGCACGTAGTTGACATTTCCAAGCCCTCCTCGCCCGAATTGGTAGAGACCATCGACGTGGAACCGGCCATGGGGGTGGCTATTTCCGGCAACAGACTGCTGGTCTGCACCCCCTATTCGGTAGAAGAGTATAAAATTCAACCTTAAAGGAGAGTGAAGGATGCTTACAGGATTGCTCCTAACCTTGATGGCGGCGGCGCCGGAGGTGATGTTTGGGGATGCGGGGAATTACTTCGTAGCAGGAGATTTCGCAGATATCGTGGAGGTTGATGGGACCATCTACGCGGCAAGCGGTTTTGGGTTGACGACAGTTCCCGCAGACCTCAGCTCGCAGGAGCATTTTCCCACGCCATACTACTCGCGGAAGATTGCATCGGCTGACAAACGGTTATACCTCGGTGAAGGCACGAGGATTACCGCATTCAAGGTATCTGGCAAAGCCGTACAGATGCTGGCCTCTTACCCGGTACAAGGCAGAATAACCGCACTGGCAGCCGGCAAGGATTTCGTGGCCGCGGGTACGGATTCGGCAAAAGTGGAGATATTCTCACAAGACTCCAGGCTGAAACCGATTGCCGTCATCGATATGCCCGAAACTGTGAAGGATATCGTCTTTTACAAGGGATTCCTCTACGCGGCCTGCGGCAGGGAAGGAGTTGTTATCATAAGACTGGGAGATGCTCCGGCTAAAGTGGGAGAACTTTCCCTATCCGGCGCCCGGGCTTTGGAGGTTGGTGAAAATACTCTGTTTGTGGCCATCGCTTCTACGGAGATTTATGGTTTCTCCCTGGCCGACCCCGCCTCACCTCAAGAGAAGATCAAGTTCTCAAGTTCCTCGCCTGCGGTCTCGCTTGCATATTACGACAAGCATCTGTACGCCGCACAGAGATACCAGGGCTACTCCATCTTCAACCTGCGCGGCGAACGAGTTGAACTGGCCGAGCCGTTCCGCCAGGGCGACGTGGTGGACATTCTGCCCACCGATGAGGGCGTGTTTCTGGCGCTGCGGGAGGCGGGAGTTGTGCGTCTGGAAGATGAAACCCTCGCCGAGCTAACCCTCACCGCTCGTCTTGAGCAAAACTCCCCGTCAATTCACACCACCCAAAGCGGTTCGTTCTGGGCGGTGGCTCGCGGCGAGGATGGTGCAAGTATCGTAAGGCTGTTTGAAGGCGAGACCTTTGTGACCCTGGGCCATGCCGAGCCTCCGCCTTCAAATGCGGCAGGCGTTTTTCTCTCCGGAACCTATCTGTACGTGGCCGACGTCAAACACGGCGCTTCCATATACAACATGAAAACCTTCCCTGTGGCCGAACGCAGCTTTGACCTGCACCAGCCGGGCGAGCCGCAGCGCATCAACCTGACCAATGATTTGATACCCCTTGCCGCAGGTGAATGGGGACTAAGGGTACTGTGGATATGCCCTTGCGGCCCGCTCAAACAGCGCTCAGCCCTGGGAGGCTTCACCGCTGTAGACGTCGCGGCCCGGGATTCAATCATATACGTGGCCGATCCCGACTCAGGCCTGCGAATCATGGAGGTGAGCGAGGAAGGGGTCAAACTCACCCAGCTTTCCGTATACCCAGGGGTAATAAGCCCCCGGGCGCTATTGCGTGACGGAGATGTTCTGTACGTGGCGGACAGCATCGGCGCAATCGCGGCGCTGGACGTATCCGACCCCGCCAACCCCGAACAGCTTTCCTTCACCTTTATAGACACCCGACCTTACGGACTGGATATTGAGAATTCAACCCTGTACGTGGCCTGCGGCGAGAGCGGAGTGTTAGAGATAGATGTGAGTGATCCCTCGGCGCCGAAGCCCGGCGAGTTCATCGAAACACCGGGCAAGGCCCTTGCGGTTGCCGCATCGAAGCGCCATCTGGGTGTGGCCGACTACACATCCTGGATACTCCTGCCTCTGGAGTAATCCAGACCTCTCTCTTGCGGATTAACAGTAAGGGGTTGATATTTCAAGGCTTACAGAACAAGAGTTGCGGATAGTGCCGTAAGACACGGCAATCCAAATCCGCTTGACAAGTTAAATCCGTAGAGTATACTTTATAAAACGTGGGGTATCACCTCGCGGGGTCCAGGATGGTCTTGAACGCGGCAATGCCCCCTTCCCCCGAGTCTGCAAATGAGGGTACGAGAGAGCTAACTATAAGAGCAGGGTGAAGATACACAGGTAACGAAGGAGAATAACGAATAAGATGGCTGCCAGATTGAATTCGAACCCCAAGATTCTCTTAACCACCGCCTACCGGCATTCGGCAAACGACTACTACGATGCCAGTGGAGTGAACTTCGTACGCAAGCCTCACTTTGCATTGCCCCGCACCGTCTCCACGTCCCTGCGGTTCCTTAAGCAGAACATCCCCGAGATCGAGATAATGGAGTTTCCCCGCTGGCACGAGTACGTAGCAAAGCTCCGCGAAGGCTGGGATGCGGTAGGATTCACCTTCTTCCACCACGATCTGGCCGAGATACTCCAGATGGTCGAGGAGGCCAGACGTCAGGGCATCCGCGAGATATGGGCCGGCGGCTACGGCGGTCTCTCTCTGGAGGCTGAGGAGTTTGCCGACCGCATCTTCTACGGCTACGCGGAGAAGCAGTTCAACGAGGAGATCTTCGGACGCAAGCTGGAGCGCGTCCAGCATCCGCCGGTGGCTATGACGGTTAACGTGAACCTCCCGCCCACCGTACCCTTCAAGAAGGTGGGGTATCTGTTTACCCAACGCGGCTGTCCATACCGCTGCACATTTTGTCAGACCCCAATCCACTCGCCGCGCCCGGCCCGGGTCCCGCTCGAGAGCATCGAGGAGGTGCTGCGCTACTACCGCTCGGTCGGAATCAACGAGGTGTGGATTCTCGATGAGACTTTCTACACCTTCCCCTCCCACTCCGAGGCGGTCATAGATTTGCTTACCCGCTATAACTTCTACTGGTGGGTGCAGTCGCGCGCGGATTTGACCCTGAAGCATCTTGACGACTGGGCCGATCGCGGGATGGTGGTGGTTGGGTTCGGGTTGGAAAGCGTTAACAACGAAATCCTGGCCAAGATCGGGAAGAGAACCAACCTGGAGGTTATGCGGGAATTCAGACGGCGAACCGCCGAACGTATGGTGTACGCGATGGCCTACTACATGATAGGTTACGAGGAAGATACTGTTTCCTCGGTTCTGCGCGACTACGTTACCCTGCGCAAGATGGGGTTTGATATGCATCAGCTAACCGTACTCACCCCCTTTCCCAAAACCCCACAGTGGTTTGACTTCAGGGAACGCTACGGTATCTTCGAGCCCGACTACCACCGCTACGACGCACGTCACCTTGTGTGGAATCATCCCCAAATCACGCCCTCCCAGATGCAGATGCTTTTGCGCGTCGGTCTGGCAAACCTCAACGTTCCCATGGATAACTATGGCAAGGCGATCATTCGTCTGATTCAACGCCGCCTGTACGACAAAGGCATCCCGCGGTTAATCTGGGAGGAGTTGATAAAACCCCCAATTCATGCTCTCGGTTTCCGCGAACGCAAGCAGGTCTTTATCCCCGCAAATGGAGCGAGAGGATAAGATGCCCAGACCGACCACAAATCCCAAGATACTTCTAACCACCGCATACCGACACTCAAAGAACGATTATTACGACGCGATAGGGGCGAACTTCGTGCGCACCCCTCGCTTTGCCATCCCCCGTACCGTAGCCTCGGGACTGCGATTCATCAAGCAGAACGTTCCGGATATCGAGATAATGGAGTATCCCCTGTGGCACGAGTTCACAGCAAAGCTTGCCGAAGGCTGGGACGTTGTGGGATTTTCGTTCTTCCAGCACGACATCGGAGAGGTGCTGGAGATGGCTGCGGAGGCGCGGCGTCAGGGGGTCAAGGAAATATGGGCAGGTGGCTATGGTGCACTCGATTCGATTGCCGAGGAGTTTGCCGACCGTGTCTTCTACGGCTACTCAGAGGAACAGCTCCTTGCTGAGCTTTTTGGCCGCAAGCTGGACAGGCTGCGCCACCCTCCCCTGGTATGGCCTTTAAACATCAATCTCCCACCGGCAATTCCATACAAGAAACTGGGTATCGTCAACACCCAGCGCGGCTGTCCCTACCGCTGCACATTCTGCCAGACTCCAGTACATGCGCCACACCCTTCACGTATTCCGCTTGAAAGCATCGAGGAAATAATTCGTTACTACCGATCCGTGGGTATCAATGAGGTATGGATAATCGACGAAACCTTCTACACCTTTCCTTCCCACTCGAAAGCGGTTATCGACATGTTGGCCAGATACGATATGCACTGGAAACCGATGACGCGCGCCGATTTATGCCTTGAGCATCTCGACAGCTGGGTTGACCGGGGCATGGTGATGGTCTCGGTGGGGGTGGAAAGCGTCAACAACGAGATACTGGCCAAGATCGGCAAGAGAACGAACATAGAACTCATGCAGGAGTTCAGGCGTCGCACCATAGAGAAGAAGGTCTTCGTTCTCGCCTATTACATGTTAGGCTACGAGGAGAATACATATGAGTCTATACTTCGGGATATCGAGGTCATACGCAAGAACCTCTGGTTCGATCTCTTCCAGCTCACCGTGATGACACCTTACCCCCGAACCCCGCTATGGTACGATTTGGAGTCGCGCTACGGCATCTTTGAACGTGACTATCATAAGTTCGACGCACGCCACCTGGTTTGGAATCACCCCAACATCAGTCCTCGCCAGATGGATAAGCTTCTGCGGATGGCCATGGCCCACCTTAATATCCCGATGCGTAACTACATTAAAGGACTTATAGGGTTAGGCCAGCGTCGCATACACCAGAAGGGTTTTGGCTTTCTGTGGGATGACGTGGCCCGGCCGTTTCTGCATTCGCTGAGATATAACGAACGCAAACAGGTGTCCTTGCCCCGGCTGGAGAAAAAACCCTGAGACGAGGAAAACCCCGCCGGCGCCGAGATAGTCCCTCCCGCTTAGTCGACTCCACTACCAGACTACCCTTAGGTAACTTACGTACCAGTGATATGAGGACGAAGGAAACCTACTGTGGTGACTCCTGTGGAGCAAGCAGCCGCTGGATTGTCCGGCGGGCCGACGAGTGGGCAGGATTAAACCGCAGGGCGGTCTCCAACACCATAATCGCCGCTGAAATCTGACCTCTTTGAGCGTAAAGATATGACAGGTTATCGTAGGAATCCATAAACGTGGGATCGGCGCGAATCGCCTGCTTGAATGAGAGAACCGCCTTGTCGAAATACCCCTCTGCATTATAGACAAACCCCAGGTTGTTGAGGATCATTGCATACATTCTGCTGGATTCCGGAAGCATCCACTCCGCCATACGAGCGCCTGTCTTCAGTATTTCTTCAGCTTCCTTCAACCGTCCCTGACGATAAAAAAGACTCCCCAGCTTGACGTATGCACTTATATTCTCCTGATTCTCACGCTGCGCCCGGCGGTAATATTCTTCCGCGCGCGCGTAATCCTTTTGGCTCTCAGCAATACCGCCGAGAAGAGAAGAAGTTTCGCTCCGCTCGTATCCCAGCTCGTAAGCCTTGGTCATCATTTCCGCCGCCTGTACCTGATTTCTAGTCATCCGATAGTAGATACCCAGTTGGTAATAGCAGTATCCCGGTTTGAAATTATACTCAAGCGCTTCCCTAAAAGCCCGCTCACCTATCTCGTAGTGCCTGGACTTCATCGCCGTGAGGGCGTAGTCAACGTGAGTCGCCTTCAGGGGAAACTCCTCGGGACGCTGCCTCATGCGTGAAAATATCTCGAAAGCCGTCTGATCCTGACCCAGAAGAGCATGGCAGCGCGCGCGCTGGTAAGTCACCCAGGGAACGTCAAGCCCGGCACGCTCCGCCTTCTGGTAAAAAGCAAGTGCCTGATTGTAATCCCTGCGCGTGTAGTATACCTCGGCTTGCAGAAAATCGGCAAGAACGGCAAATTCCTGCTCCTGCCGGGGAGAAGTCTTCATGGGCTGAAAGAACCCCGCTATCGGAAGGGCAAGAACGACAAACAGACCTGAAAGAACAAGAAGCCATCTGGATTTGAAGAATACGGCCAGAACCAGAACAACGGCCAGAGGCGGTGCAATAAACCACAAGGCAGACATGGCAAGAAGTAACGGGGGCAGAAGAGCAATCAAAACAGCGCCCACCACTACGGCAATAACGTGGGCGGTCGAGACTCCGACGCTCCTCATTTCTCAACTTCCTTCGGGGATTGCTTGGCCCGCCGCAGGATGATCTCGCGTCCCAGAAACACCACTGCAAGCGAAGCAAAAATCACCAGCGCCAGTTGCCACGGGAAGATAAGCGCTGCTCGCTCGGCACCGAACAGCGAATATCCGCAAAACACCAGCAGGAAAACCGCAAGCGTGTTCAAAAGCACAGATGGTACGAAGTATCGTTGGAGTCGCAGAGGAGGCATTGTCAGAACAAGCGCCACGACAAGAAAACAAACGTAGACAAACAAGGTTGGGTACCCCAGGCACCACGCAAAGGCTGTGGCCAGAACGAACATCCCGCCTGCAGCCCTGCGGAATGTCTTTCTGTCCGCTTCACTGCGCTCCGAATCGTAGCCGCGGCTCAGGAACAGGTGTACTGCAGCTGAGGCGGCTCCCAGAATAAACAGGGCAATCAGAGCCAGGTAGTCAAACGGGTTGCGCGGAACGCCTACCAGGAGATCGCGCAGGCCGAGCCATGCAAACAGGAAGCCCGCGCCTGCAGCAAACGCCGATATTATCATTATAACGGGATCAAGAGAACGAATTAAAAGGCGCGTTTTCTCCTTGCTGTACAAAAACAGCCCGAGCCACAGCATTGGGGTAAACGGGAAAAGAAGAACCAATGCGTACTTACGGGTGGAGGAGTTGATGAGTCCACCCAAAAAGTAAAGCGACTGGGTTGACGAAGGGTCGCCCGGCAAAAGACCCATGATCTGCTGCGTACCGCCGGTGACTACAGCGGCTACTGCCATAATAATCGGGGTAAGCAGAATCGAGATTATCTTCCGCCGGGTAGTACGGGCTCGAAGACCACTGTATATCGCAACCAACAAAACAGCTAGATATATCTCTACCAGCATCCCGGGAGAAGTGCCGTAAGGAACCACTGCCTCCCCCCACGAGGAGAAAATAAGCCAGGGCTGCAAGATAGCCTTGATTCCGTTGATGACCATTGCGGGATCGCCGGGGTAGGCAAGATTAAAACCGCCGGAACGAAACAGGGGATCGACCAACGGCGGAATCATGATGATAAACGAATAAACTAAAAGCACCCGAATTGTCTTGCGGAAATCTATCCCGGCGACGAGACGCATCAATAGCGCTATTGCGAGATACATCACGAAGTAGAAGAGGGAATAATGCAGAAACAGCATCTCGATGGTCAGGATAGTGGTTACAGTATTCCCTGTCCCTGATGTCTCCATCACGCCTTCCGTTATATTGCGCACGACCGTGTAGCCATAAGCTATCAGGATAAACGTCCCGAGAGACATCGTCGATTTCTCCACCGGTTTGATGAAGGTGTTGTCTAACCAGTTAAAAAACTTTTTCATTAACTCTCTCCTTCCAGTTAGATTGAATGATACTAATCAGAAAGAATTATAGGAAGGCACACTCGACTGTCAACCCAACAGCGAAACTTCCTGATTCAAGTAAACAATGCGTGCCCGATCGTAATCTCCGTTTAAACCTCTGGATTCCACCTTCCTGCAACAAATCAATCAGCGCTTCTCTTCGGTCTCTTCATCCCTGTCTC